>NZ_JAAAWJ010000039.1 GCF_009914725.1 Methanogenium sp. MK-MG | reverse complement strand
CTCCAGTGTTATACGCAATGGCGGTGTTGATACAGCAATTTCAATTATTAAGAATAATGGGGGGATGATCACACAGGACGGGGGGACGATCCTGTTTTGCTATATGATGATGTACATCCGGTAGAAGATGAGATTGCTGTTATCCGGTATGCAGATGTCTACATTCACCTCATTGACGAGCGTCACGGAAATGAGATTGAACGAAAAATGGAGATTGCAAAAATTAAAAATGCCAATGTGCCAGGCCGGTTGTTCCCCTATAACATTACTGGAGAGGGAATAGATCTTTCAACAACGGCACGTGTTGTCTGAATGAAAAGTGTCAGAGTTCTTCCCTGCACTGGTGTGCAGCAAGAACCAGATGTTCCAGTTTTTTATATGCGCCTTCGCGGGAATGCATCCGCAGACCACAGTCCGGGTCCAGAAGCATCATTTCAGCACCGAAGATATCAATTCCTTTTGTGATGCGCTTTCTGATCTCTGCTACACTCTCGACTTCCCGGTCCGCTGAGTCCACACACCCGAATCCAATCTTCTTTCCTTTCAGGTCAGACTGGGAGAGAACATCTAAGTTGTCCGGGTTGTTCGCGAATTCAAAGTCCAGAATATCAACCGGAAACTGAAGAATTTCATCGATGCATCCTCTGATATTTCCACAGACGTGCATGCAGGATGGAACTGTCACCTTCTTGGTGATGATGCTCACCGCTTCGCGTGCAACGGTCATGTCCGCAGTCCCAGTGGAAAGAATGGGTTCATCCAGCTGGAGAATGGTGACCCCCGCATCTGCCAGATACCGTGCTTCCTGCGCCAGTGCCAGCGCCAGGTCAGGAATCAGTTCGTTTCTGTCCCGGTATACCGGTGTCTTCAGAGCAAGTCCGTGGGCAAGAGTTGTTGGTCCGGTGAGGATACCTTTCACCGCCGGATGCTGTGAAAGGGCATATTTCACTCCGGGAAGGGTGATTGGTTTTCCAGCCGGATGAATCTGTCCGGTGACATCCTGTCCCTTTACACCCGGCAGGAAGTCCGCAATCAGCGCAATCATATCCCTGCCGACCTGGCCGTCAGAGATGATATCAATCCCTGCGGCAATCTGGTCGGATACTGCAGTCTTGCGGGCGGGTTTTAACGGATCAAGCAGGGCCCCAAGGCCGCCTGACCCGACCGCAGGATAACTCCCGACAACAGTGGTCGGGAGTATCTGTTCAGGCATCATGGGGTTACGCGGTGACGGTCACGTGGGAAGAGGACTGCTTCCCTGATGTTTTGCAGACCAAGCATGGTCATGATGAGCCTGTCCATGCCGAGACCCCAGCCTGCATGCGGAGGCATGCCATATCTGAATGGCTGGAGATAAAATGAAAAACTATCCGGTGAAAGGCCTTTTGCTGCAATCTGGGTGGTAAGCAGGTCATGTTCGTGGATACGCTGTGCCCCGCTGGAGAGTTCCATTCTTGGGTGCATCAGGTCAAATGCCTTGCAGACTGTGGGGTTGTCCTCATAGGGCATGGCATAGTATGGTTTTATTTCTGTGGGCCAGTCGGTGATGAAGTAGTGTTCTCCCATCTCTTCTCCGATAGCCCTTTCAGCAGCGGTCGAGAGATCATCACCGTAGCTGATATCCTCTTCAATGGAGAGTGCTGCAATGTCAATGGCCTCAGCATAGGTGATGCGGGGGAAGGGAGTTTTTAGGACTGCAAGTTCTATCCCGAGAGCCTCCAGTGCGGGCCCGCATGATTCTGCAACAGACGTATATGCCCGCACAACTACCCGTTCCAGAAGGTCCATCATGTCATGGTGGTCTGCAAAGGAGACTTCCACATCAATGGATGTGGCCTCATTGAGGTGCCGGGTTGTATTGTGTTCCTCAGCCCGGAATATCGGGGCGATTTCATATACTTTTTCAAACCCTGCAGCCATCATCATCTGCTTGTAGAGCTGTGGGCTCTGGTTTAAAAATGCCTCTTTTTCAAAATATGCGAGCGGGAAGAGTTCTGTCCCTCCTTCTGTTGCCGCTGCGACGATCTTGGAAGTTGTAATGTTGATAAATTCTTCTTCATAGAGGAGGCTATTGACTGCATGGGTTACTGTGCTTCTGATCTGAAATATTGCAGCAACACGAGGGCGCCTTGCGTCCAGATAGCGGTTATCGAGACGTGTGTCTATTTCCGCAGGAACCTTTTCTGAAACATCCAGCGGCAGCGGACTCTCTGCGCGTGAGATTATTTCAAAGGTTTCGGGAATAAGTTCACGGCCGCCAGGGGCTTTTTCCGTTGCTTTTACGCTACCTGTTACGCGGACAACTGACTCACGTGATGCCTCTTTTGCAGCAGCAATAACTGCTTCCGGTGCCTTCTTTTTGACGATTGTAACCTGAAGGAACCCAGTTCTGTCACGAAGGATATAGAATGCAAGGCCTCCGAGGTCACGGACTTCATTAATCCATCCGATAACAACTGCTCGTTCGGTTTCCGGTGTTACGTCCTTTATAGGTATTCTCATGGCCAAATCTGGTGTACTGTCTGTGCTTAAAGTGTAAGTTATTTTTCTCCCGGTGAGAGCCGGTGACATTCAGCAATACAAAGATTAATCTGCCCTCTATGAAAGAAAAACATGGATAAAATAGATGTTTTCCACAATTCTTGTTGCAACAGATGGTTCACCCGAATCGTTAGAAGCTGTGCATGCCGCAGCAGAGGAAGCACTTCGGCATAATGCATTTTTGCATACGATCTGTGTCACGAACCCGGGAGCAGTGCAGTCAATGTTTGCAGGTCAGCAGGCAGATGTCATTGATGTAAATTATGAACTGATAACTGAATTTCTGGCTGAAGAAGCAAAGAAAGCACTTGAAGATGCAGAGAAAGAGGCAGAAAGTATTGGCATTTCTGTAACGCCACACCCGGTATGGGGGGACCCAAGAGAAGAGATCCTCCGCTGTGCAGAAGAGATTGGTGCAGACTGTATTGTCGTGGGATCAACCGGGAAGACAGGCATCGAAGAACTTCTGCTGGGCAGCGTAAGTTCTGCAGTCGTGACACATGCCCGCACAAATACGATGATTATACGGGTGAAAAGGAAGGAATAATAAAGATGGGTTTTTTCAGGCGATCCGGGCCCACGCTGGAACAATGCATTGAGAGATATGATTATCCGTGTGTTATTCGTCTTTACCTGAAAGGGATGGGCGGCGATGATGCCACAGCGGCCATTGATGCTCTTCTGATTTTTGGCGAGAGAGATCCGCAAGCCGTTGCTGATGTACTTGGTAGTCTGGATGCCCATGATATGATGGATGTGGCACGGGGCATTGTTCAGTCTGGGGGATCAGACCATCTGGCTGTTCTCACACTGGCCGGATATGCCGGAACCGAAGTGGGCAGCGCTCTTGGCCGTGCCGTCATGCACTGTGGTGAGGATGCATTTGATGCTCTTGTGACAAGTACGGGCGATGAAGACCTGAATGTAAGACTGGGGGCTATCCGTCTGCTTGGTTTTATTGGGAAATCAGGAATCCCGGTACTGAAAGATATTTTATATCACGCAGAAGGGGAAGAACAGCGTAGTGCAGCCATGTGCCTGCAGCGTCTTGAATGGATTCCGGAAAATCCTGATGAAAAAGCGTTGTTTTTCTTTTTGTGTGACGACTGGAAGGAGCTTGTCCGGCTAAAAGAACGTGCGTTCCCCCTTCTGTTCTCCCTGGTGAAGAGGGATGACCCGGTTCTCAGAAGGCAGATTCTACAGGCGCTGGGAGAGATTGGTGATAGCCGGGTAGTGTCCGTCATTCTGCCGCATGTGGATGACGGTGACCCGGAAGTCCGTATTGCAGCAGTCTCTGCACTCATGCGCTATGATACACCTGAGACTGAACAGTGCCTGGTGAGTGCTCTGGGTCATGCTGATTCGCAGATTCGTATTGATGCGGCACATGCACTGAAACGAAAAGGATGGACCCCCCGGACACAGGATGAACAGATTCGTTATTCGATCGCCTGCGGGAACTGGGATGCAGTTATGCGGCTTGGTGACAGGGTCATTCCGGATCTCATCCGCATTGTGCGTTCTGGTGATAATGAATGGGCGGGTGCAGTATGTGCCCTGGCAGGACTGGGTCCTGATGCAGCGCAGGAGCTGCAGGTAATTCTGCCGTCACTCCCGGAGTCACAGCAAAGAGAAATTGCCGGTCTCTTCAGGAAATCTGTAATAAAACATCAATTAAGACGTGAAAATATTCAAAAAGAGCATAAAATAGAGGTGAAGAAGCAGGCAGATGAGAAAAAGAAGATTTCAGGGGCAGAAGAGAGCAAAGGGCCATCTGATTCTGAGATCCTGGAAAACCAGAAACAAGTGATTGAAGGATTTAAGTGCCTGAGACTGCAGAAGATGTCAACTGAGCAGATCTATGCAATCATAAACGAGGGAGTGGAGGCCCACAATATCTCCTTTGAGATGTCGGTTGCAGCCCTTTCATCGAAGGATGAAGCGATTCGGGCTGCTGCAATTGATGTGCTCTCCATGAAAGGTGAACGTGCCTATCCATATATCGTGAAAGCTGCCTACGATACCAGTCAGATTGTACGGACAGCGGTTGCAGATGCTGTCGGGTCTATTGCACAGCCATCGATGATGAAGGTGCTCTCGCTTCTTTCAAAGGATTCATCCGTTGATGTGCGTCTTGCCGTAGTCAGGGCCTTTCAGATGATGGATGACAAGCGGGCGTTCCCGCATATCGTACACTTCTTCTCTGACGAAGATGCGATGGTCCGTGATGCTGCCGCACATGCAGCTGCAATGTATGGGCAATCCGGCCTTCCTGTTCTTATCCGGTCGCTTCATGCGCAGGATCCTGAAATCCGCATTACTGCGGCACTGGCACTGGGGGAAATATGTGATGTCCGGTCACTGCCATACCTTCTGCCTCATCTTGATGAACCCGATTGCCGGGTGAGGGAGGCAATACGGGGAGCAATTGTGCAGCATGATTACCGGGCCATTGAGCCACTGCGGACGTTCATTGCACAGGCCGAAGGTGTTGCAAAGGATGCTGCACTTCTTGCGTTAAATGAGATTAATCCGGACACTGCAGGAGAGGATGGTGCAGACAGCCGTATTATCAAAGAAACACGTTCAGCAGAAGACGTCGGCGTGTCAGCTGTTTCCCCAAATCATTCCGATATTACCGCGAAGAGCCCCTCGTCGTCTGTTAATGATATGTCAGAATCAGCAGATGTCGGAGTTCCGGGACAGACACAGGTATCTGGTGGGATACCTGATGAGATATCTCCGGGGACTACCCGTCTGGATTCCCGCACTTGTGAAGAACTGGTGCTTCGCATTGAGGGAGGAGATAAGTCTCTCTCCTCTGCTCTTCTTGATGATTTATATGACGATAAGAGCAGTCTGAAAGCTGACCTCATGTCTGCAATGCGTGGAAGAGATCGGGAGTTTGCGATGCATGCCAGCACCCTCCTTTCAAAGATTGGCTGGTCGCCTGAGGATACTGTGGAAGAAAGACTCTTTCTGCTTGCAACCGGGAAGACAACAGACCTGAAAAAGGAAGGGGCCAGCAGAACACGGATCCTTTCTGCAATGGTGCACACGATGCCATCTCCTGTGCAGAATCTGATTGTGGATGTTTTCTCCGGCAGCGGCGGCAGGAAAGAAATTTCTGGTCCGGAACATACTGAATCCGGGGAGTCTGGTCTGTTTTCGGATGTATCTGCAGAGTCGCCTGCAGATCAGGATAATGATGCAGCCCCCCTCATTCGCGAAACTGCTGCGTCACATGAGGGTGCCGGAAAGTGGAGTCTGCAGAAGATTATCCGGAAAATGGAAAAAGGAAGATAATATGGATGGAAGAAAGGTGGACATACGAACGTCACTGCCGGATTTCACGAAATCCGGGGCAGACGGGGGTAATGACGGGATCGACCTCGAAGGAACCCTTACATTCATTCAGGCCATTATTGACGGATTCCGGGGCATGGCTGATTTCATCCAACATGTAACCGTTGCAATCTCTGACATCGGAAATCAATGATGTCAATCTTTTTTCAGACCTTCTGCGAGTGCCATAATGTCCCATGCAAGTGACTCCCGCCGGCTGCGTGAACCCGTCCGCGTGTCAACATGGAGAGCGCCGTCAAAAACGAGAGGGTCACGCATATCCATAAGATATAGATCGGTGAAACGGTCATAGACCGGGCATTCGGCCACGGTCTCCGGGGTATACACTCTCAGATCAGTTTTCATACTTCGTTCACTGGTAAACGGGACAAATGAGATGACGGGAACCTCCCTGAGCGCTTCAGGGATGCCTGCGCACATCAGTGCAGGCATGACGCCGGTGACCGGCCTCCCGGGACCGATGATCACGATGTCACTGTTCCGGATTGCTTCAACAGATTCTGTGCTCGCATGAGGGATACTGCCTGGCGGAGCATGTACTGCACAGGCATGGGTGTCATCACTATATGTGGTTCTGTAGCGGGCGAGGGGCATCCGCCCGGACGGGGTGGTGACTGACCACCCTCCAATACTGTCGGTGGCCGGGAGAATGTGTGCCATGATTCCATAGGTGTGGTTGATAGCAACTGTCACATCGGTAAGGCGCTCTTCCTGCAGTCTCTGTGCCCGTGATATGTGCAGGGCACGTTCCTGGTCTCCCACCGGCTGTGGTTCTTCTGTGCCAAGGCGTCTGAGGGCACGGTGTGTTGTACAGGTATCGCCCTGTATGCCATGCCATGTTTTGGTATTGAGGACGCCTGCAAAGAGAAATGTCAGGGTATCAAGATCGGGAATGGAACAGCCGCATGGTGATTCCTCTGCATCTGCAGCTGATGTGATGACAGTAATCGCTGAATCATCCATGAACGAACGAAATCCTGCAATGAGACGGGCAGATTTTCTCCCGGCTGATATGAAGGTGATCATACTGCTTCAGACGCCTCCCCCGCGTCAGGTGATGGCAGGTCTGGCAGAAGGGCATATCTGTCATCGAAATCCCCGACGACATAGAGTGAATACGTGCGCAAAAACGTCACAAACGGCACACTTGCCATCAGTCCGCAGAAGGTAACCACTGCAAAAAATGCTGCAATAA
Organism: Methanogenium sp. MK-MG; assembly: GCF_009914725.1. Lineage (GTDB taxonomy): Archaea > Halobacteriota > Methanomicrobia > Methanomicrobiales > Methanomicrobiaceae > Methanogenium. Next base: position 10,812 of record NZ_JAAAWJ010000039.1, on the reverse strand, counting down.
GGATTCCCATCAGGGGAATGCCTGTGACTAACAGCAGGGATGAGAGCAGGGCGTCCGGGTCCTGTGGGATAACAGAGCTGAAGAATTCCCCGTCTCCGATATCATCGAAAGAGAGGGAGCCTGATGAAAACTGCATGCCCCCTGCCGCACCTCCGGCAAAGAGGGCAATGAGTGCCAGGCGAAGCCAGATCCCTAAGTCAAACGGAATAAGAATGGATTTCGTCATCGCCACAGCACGGTCAATTTCACGAAATGCGTAGTGTTCCTGTGTCATGAATTTATGTGATCTGCTGCAGTGTCAATTATTTGCTGAATGCTTTCTGCAAGTGCCAGTGCGACTTCTTTGTCTGTCATGAGAGTATCCAGACGAACAGCCCCTTCTATCGCGACAGGGTCACGGATATCCTGTACAAATACATCTGTGAAATCCCGGTAGAGATCATAGGTTGCCTGCCCGTTTGGTGCCATATCCCAGGCCATCATCAGTTCTGCTGCAGGCCCGCTCACAGGGGCATCACCAATAAACGGGCTTATTACTATCACAAACTGATCTTTGAGCGCGTCTTTTACTCCCTCGCATTCAAGAATCGGCGATATACTGGTAACAGGGTTTGATGGTCCGATGATCACTGCATCGGCATCACGGATTGCCTGCAGCACCTGTTTCGTTGCCACAGGTGATTCACTGCATCTCCGGACAACGGCGTCTACAGGCACCGCTCCCCTGTGTTTGACCCAGTATTCCTGGAAGTGCATCTCACTACCATTGCTTTGGATGCAGGTAGTAACTTCAGTGTCACACATCGGGAGAATTGTTGCATCACACTGGAGACGGGATGAGAGGTGCCGGGTTGCGCCAGTGAGTGTCATTCCCGCGCGGAGCATATCTGCCCGTGCAATGTTGACCGCACGATCCCTGTCCCCAAGGGTAACCGGTTCGGGATACCCTATCTTTTCCAGAAATTTACTGGTGATATTGGTGTCATCTTCAATGCCCCACCACCTCTCTGTGTCAAGGAGGTCTGCAAAGAGGTACATCACGGTATCAAGGTCTGGTGAGAGGTGACTGCCGGAGAACCACATGTCCTCTGCTGTGTTTACAATGACAGTCATCTCATGGTCTTCCATGAGTGTCCGGTATCCACGCATCAGTTTCGGGGTACCGGTCCCGCCGGAGAGGAACGTTATCATGTCACACAATAGTTTTATCACTAAATATATGTTGATTCTTAACCTGAGGCAGAGATGAAGACAATAAAAGACCCTGTACATGGCCACGTCCGTGTATCCGATGACCTCCTCCCTCTTCTTGATGCTCCCCAGGTGCAACGTCTCCGCTATGTCCGGCAGCTCGGTTTTTCCCATCTGGTATATCCCGGTGCGAACCATTCACGGTTTGAACATTCTGTGGGGACCATGTATCTGGCAGGCAGCATGGCCCGCGAACTTGGTTTAGATGCCGATGAATGCCTTCTCGCAGAAGCGGCAGGTCTTCTGCATGATATTGGGCACGGGCCGTTTTCGCATGCAACAGAACCGCTCCTTACCGAATTCTGCAAAAGAGGGCATGATGACATTGCACCCCTGCTGACTGAGGATATGGCTCCTGTCCTCTCCAGGACAGGAGTTGACCCGGATGAGATTGCGGCGATGGTGAACGGCACCCACCGGTATGCAGGAATCATTCACGGAGATCTTGATGTTGACCGTATGGATTACCTGATGCGCGATGCGCATTACACCGGAGTGCCGTACGGGACAGTAGATCCTGACCGGCTGATTCACAGCAGTGCAATAAATGATGAATATGGCTTGTATCTTCGGGAAAACGGGATTAATTCTGCAGAATCTCTGCTTCTTGCGAGAACACTCATGCGTCCCTCTGTGTATTATCACCATGTGTCACGGATTGCAGAATCAATGATACTTTTAGCAAGTCTGGCACATGCCACTGCGGTGGGAGGGGAAGCATACCATGAAATGGTGCGGATGAATGATTTCGCCTTTATTGCTGCCCTTCTGTCCTCACCTTCAGAGGAGGCTGTCAGCCTGACACAGCGAATTCTTGACCGTCACCTCTACAAACGTGCAATCTATGTGGGTCAGGACCAGGTCAATGCAGAGGGGTATCGGGAGGGAATCTCAGTTATCCGGTCACGTGAAATTGCAGGAGAGATTGCTGCAGAGGCAGGGGTTGATGAAATCACTGTGCTTGTGGACATCCCTGCCTTTCCATCAGAGATGCGGATGGGTGTCAGGGTCGAGGACCATTATGATCTGAAATCCCTTGAAGAAATATCTCCCCTCCTGACGGCCCTGAATAAAGCCAGGAGAGGGCAGTGGCGTCTGGGAATATATACCATACCCGGTCAGCAGGATGCTGTTGCGAATGCAGCAGGCAGGGTATTATCAATCAAAAAGCCAACTAAGCAGGACAAACTAATACTTTAGGCAGGCAGTTGTTGATATGAAGAAACGATTTGTTGTGGCAGTGACCGGTGCAAGCGGGATGGTGTATGCACGGCGCCTTCTGGAAGTTCTCCAGGATAAAGCAGAAGTGCATCTCATCATCTCAGATATTGCACACGAAATTGCAGAGTACGAAGGTGTGGACTTCTCCGGGTTTGACGTTGTCTATGCAGATAATGCCAATATGTTCGCCGATCTTGCAAGCGGGTCATTCCGGTATGACGGGATGGTGATCATTCCGTGCAGCATGAAGACGCTTGCTGCCATTGCATCCGGATTCTCAGATAATCTCATTACACGAACAGCGGACGTCTGCCTGAAAGAGGGAAGGAAATGTATTCTGATGCCGCGTGAGATGCCCCTTTCGCGGATTCATCTGAAGAATATGCTCTCCCTTGATGAGGCCGGGGCAACCATCATGGTCATCAGCCCGGCATTTTACACGCGGCCGCAGTCTATTGAGGATCTGGTCGATATGGTGGTGGCCCGCGTCCTTGATCATATGAATGTCGACCATGCACTCAGTATACGATGGAGTGGTGAATACTAATGCGAAATTTTATTGAGAGAATGCGGGAGGAAGGCCGGGTTATTGATATTGAAGAACCCTGTTCAACAGTCTTTGAAGCCCCTAAACTGGCCAGTGAGACCGATGACCTGATCTTCTTCCATAAACTGGACGGTGACAGAAGGGGTGTGATGAACGTGACTGCATCGCGTGCGTCACTCTCCTGTGCACTTGGAATTCCTGAACATGATATTGTGCCCCGCCTGGCGGCAACCGGGCAGAATGGTCTGATTACTGATGGGGCCCGCCTGAATATGGGCACACCGGATCTTGGCTCGCTTCCGGTGATGAAACATTTCCCCCTTGATGCAGGGAGATATCTGACGTCAGCGGTCGTCTTCTCACAATATGGCGGCGTTGAAAATGCATCCATTCACCGTATGCAGGTGCTGGATGAGAGAAGGCTTGCGGCCCGGCTGGTGGAAGGGAGGCATACCCACTCTCTTCTCCAGGATGCCCTTGCCGATGGAGAACGCCTGCCTGTTGCAATCACCATCGGGACTCATCCGGCAGTGACCTTTGCTTCATGCACCCGCGTGCCGCAGGGAAAGGAGATGCAGTATGCTGCTGAACTCCTGGGCGGTGAGATTGAACTGAATAGCTGTTCAAACGGTGTGCGTGTGCCGGATGCAGAGATTGTGCTGGAAGGATATATTGGCAGTGAGACCACGGAAGAAGGTCCGTTCGTGGATATCACCGGCACCTATGACCCGGTACGGCAGGGTCCGGTGATTGAAATTACCGGTATGCATATGAAGCCCGGTGCCATCTACCATGGGATTCTTCCGGCCGGTAACGAACACAAAATCCTGATGGGCATGCCCTATGAACCAAAAATCTTCCAGGCGGTTGCAGGGGTGACACGGGTGAAAAATGTAGTGCTGACAACCGGTGGATGCGGGTATCTGCATGGCATTGTTCAGATTAAAAAGAGCACGCAGGGCGATGCAAAGAATGCGATTATGGCGGCCTTCGCTGCTCATACATCCCTGAAACATGTGGTGGTGGTTGACGAGGATATCAACCCGTTCCGGATGGAAGATGTGGAGTATGCCATTGCAACCCGCGTGCGTGCGGACCGTGATGTGATGATCATTGAAGGAGTCCGTGGTTCATCTCTTGACCCCTGCCGTATTGGTGATGGTACCAATGTGAAGATGGGTATTGACGCAACAATGGTCATGGGAGAAGAGGAGAAGTTTATCAGAGCAGAATGGGACTGATATATAATGTACCTTGATTCAGATGATGAAAAGGTTCTTGCGGGAGAATATGGCGAAACCCGCAGGAAGATGATGGAGATTCTCGTTGCCCTTGGGAAGGTGTTCGGGGCAGAGAAATTTGTGCCAATCACCAGTGCACAGGTGGCCGGTGCATCATATAAGACGATAGGAAGATGGGGCCTTGAATGGCTGAGAAGTCTTGATGCACGGGTGGCAGTGCCTGCTGTCCTCAACCCCATCGGGATGCCGCGTGAACGCTGGCAGGAGATGGGCATCTCCTCTGATTTTGCGGAGAAACAGAATGCTGTCCTGGAGGCATACCACCGGCTGGGTGTTAAACTGGAGTGCACCTGTACGCCGTATTATATCAACCGGACGTCCTATGGAGAACACATTGCATGGTCAGAGTCGTCTGCCGTGAGTTATGCGAACTCTGTCATCGGTGCCCGCACAAACCGTGAGGGGGGGCCGTCTGCCCTTGCTGCTGCAATTATCGGAAAAACCCCGTATTATGGCCTGCATCTCTGGGAGAACCGGATGCCACAGGTGGCATTCCGGATTGAAGCGGATGAGACCCTTCATGCCAGTCATTACGGTGCCATCGGATATCTCGCCGGAAAGGAGGCGGGAAACCGTGTGCCGTTCTTTTACGGATTACGGCCAAACCGCGACCAGTTGAAGGCACTTGGCGCTGCAATGGCTGCCAGTGGTGCGGTGGCACTGTATCATGTCGATGGTATCACCCCTGATTCCCGTGTGCTGCAGGAACGCGGTACAGATGTTTCCGCCCTTGAAACGATCACCATCACCGGGGAAGAGATTGAGGCGCTCTTTGAGGAGCGGACCGTTGATGCGGTGGCAATCGGATGTCCGCACTGCTCAGAGGATGAACTGGAGGAGATTGCAGGTCTCCTGAAGGGAAAAAAGGTGACAAAACCACTGTACATCTTTGCTGCAAGAGGTGTGGCACAGGCGCATCCCAATCTTGTGGGGACAATTGAGCGGTCAGGTGCACGGGTATGGGAGGACACCTGTATCGTTGTCTCGCCCGGAATGGATCACTTTGACACGATTATGGTCAATTCAGGCAAGGCGTTTGCGTATGTGCCGAATATGTGTGGTGCGCAGGCAGTTCTCGGTTCTACAGAGGAATGTATTGCCACTGCTCTGGGTGAATAACCCAATATCAATTTTAATATTTTACTATGATCTGTCGGATAATCTGTCGTATATGACTGCAGAGAGGCTGAATGTGAGTGATGATCTGCATATATTGCAACTGCAGAATTCAAAGATTATCATCCAGAAGTAATTGATGCAGAAATCTGAAAATGAAAGACCAAAAACTACATCTACTCTAATTTTGATGCCATAATCACTATGATTTTGAGGTTAAACTGGGACTTTTTATGATTTGATGAATGGCAATTCTTAAATTGTCTTATAAATTTTTCTGACAAAAAATGCAAAAAATGGATCAATATAAATGGCATGATCCTCAGGTGAACAGGCTCAAACGGCAAACGTTGGCTATAAAAACGAATGGATGTCTATATCTGGCTTAACACATTATAAAATAATATATTCCAAGTCATGAGACCGTATTTGCGGGTGTAGATATTATGAAAGTGAGTGTCGGTTACTGGTACAACAAGGGGGTTGCTCTCTGTAATGCCAATATGCATGAGAAAGCCCTGTACTGCTTTGACAAGGCCCTTTCGATGGAAAAAGATAATGATCTTATATGGTTCAGGCAGGGGATTGCACTTTTTTATATAAAAAGACTGCAGGAGGCAGCCTCAAGCTTTGACCATTCGCTTAGGATAAATCCGAATAATGCCGCAGCCTTAAACAATAGGGGCGTAGCCCTTTCTGTTTTGAAAAGATTTGGCGAGGCAGAAGAATGCTTCAAAAAAGCTCTTGATTTAAATCCCGGAAATCCCGGAATTAAGATCAACAAAAATATTTCAAATGGGATGGAGCAAACCGAAAATCAACAGAGTCGGGGAGAAATAAATGAGAATTTCAGTTTATGTTGATGATGAATTCGGCGCAAAAATAGAATCTGCTGCTGAAAAACTTGATATTAAAAAGTCAGAATGGGTCAGGATAGCATGCACAGAGTATCTCAGTGCATCAGATTCAGTGAAAAGTGCGGAAGAAACCGGACCGGATTCCTTTGACAACGAAAATAACGAGATTATCGAAGCTCAGAATAAAGAAATATTACAGTTGAAAAGAGAGGTTGAGGCGCAAAATGGGATTCAGGATGCATACAGCAAACTGATATCTGAAAAGGATCAGCGCATCGATGATATGAAAGAGAGCATTTCAAGAATTGAGGCGATGAGCATTACAACAACAGATCAGATCGCCTCTTCCAAGGATGACAGAATAAATGACCTGAGCCAGATGATAGAGCATCTTCAGGCACAGGCAGCGGCCCACAGCAGGGTACTCCAGTCGTCATTAAAGCCTGCACTTGAGAGTGAAAATGGCAAAGAATCAACACCCGATGGTGATGATGATAATGTTGATATGGTTCAGAAGCCCAGATGGATGTTCTGGAAGTAAATATCATCCCCTTTCTTTTAAATTTTCAAATTGCCCGGATTTTTGAATTTTTTATGTGATATATAAAAATTCTGTCGACAAATACTTTCAAAAAAGATAAAGGTGCAGATTTTTTAATCGTATAGGTTTTTTAAAGCCATATTCCTTCCTTTTATTGCACCCTCATGTCCGGGTTCAATCTCAAGGACTTTGTCAAAGCTCTCTATAGCCTTGTGGTAGTTGCCAACTTTTCCATGTACAACGCCCTGTGAGAATATGGAGGCGGCATTGTCAGGGTTGAGAGCAAAAGCCCTCTCAAAGCATTTTATTGCGGCATCGTAATATCCGTGCTTTGTAAGTGATATCCCCTTTTTGCAGAGATATTCCGGACTGTTTAGCTGTCCCTCTCCCGGCCTCTGCTGCGGCGCCTTCTTATTCGGCTTTTGAATGCTGTACTCTGCAGCAGATGTCAACACAGGTTCTTTAACGGGTGAATCATTTGATTTGACATGAGTCCTCTCTCCGGCAGTCCTGCGCATCCCAGGTATCGCAGGGGCAGATGACTCCCATTCAATAAACGATGTCGCGCTGATCCCGTTTTTAAGCCACACATTGCTGTATTCTGGATCAATATCCAGAGTTTTCAGATAGCACATAAGCGCATCTTCGGGTTTTCCAAGCTTAATTAATGAAAGACCTGTTTTTAGTATCAGATCCGGATCATCAGGCCGCATATCAGAAAGTCTCTTAAATATCGAAATTGCGGTCTCATACTGGCCTGCACGGTAATGTGCCATTCCCTTTGACGTCATTAATTTGTCAGAATCACCGGGAAGAAGGGAAATAAGCATGTCATAATAGAAAATGGTCTCGGAATAAAGGGCGAGATCGGATAGTATTGCAATCAGATCCAGAATGATTGTGGCATTTTCAGGATCGGTTCTTACTGCGGTACGGTATACTACAACTGCCTCATCAAAACGTTTCAATTTTGCAAGGACAGAACCTTTGCCTGCAATAACCTCTGCGTCATTCGGGTTTCTGACAATCAGCGTGCCATAAAGCGGCAGTGCCTCCTCGTAACGGCACATTTCTATCAGTATTCCGAGTTTTCCTCTCACTGCATCCTCTGAACCAGGATTTATGTCCAGAATCTCATTATATGCAGAGAGTGCATCGTCAGGGCGGTTTGTAGTCTCATAAAGGTCTCCGAGAGAGGCCCATGCACCTTCATTGTTGGGTTCAGTTCTTACCAGCCTTCTATAGTCTGCTATCGCTTCATCTGTTCTTCCGGCATTCTTTTCACATTCCGCCTTGTCTGAAAGGATCTTTAAGTCTTTGGGATTGTATGAAAGAGCCAATTCGTAATTCAGGACTGCTTCATCATAATGTCCTTCTTTTTGCTGAATTGTGGCCATTTCACAGAAGATAATGTAATTCTCTGCCCCTGTTTCAAGAATACGTCTGTATTCCTCCAGGGCCTCATCGTTTCTGTTCAAAGCGGCAAGAACACTGGCTTTTTCATGTATTGTATCTGTATCATCAGGAGATAAGGCAAGAGATACCTCAAATGCCTGAAGTGCTTCGTTATACCGGCCGACGACTCTTTGAACAAGACCTTTGGAATACCAAAGTCCTGCATTCCTGGGGTTTTTGGCAACAAGATGCTCATAACATACGAGCGCCTCGGAATGACGATCAAGTTTTACCAGAAGAATCGCTTTTCTGACCCAGCCCTCGGTGAAATCCCCGTTTAGTAAGAGAAGACGGTCATAATCAGAAAGCGCCTCTTCAGTTTTGCCTGACTTCTCATCAAAGAGGGCTTTTTCGTACCACAAACTGTATTCGGACGGATTTGCATTTATCAATATTTCAAGGGTCAATAAGGCCTCATCCGTTCTTCCAATCTCTTTTTGGAGACTGAACTTCTGGAGAAGAGCTTCACTATCATCCAAAGAAAGCGAGAGTATTCTGTCATAGGTTTCAAGGGCATCGTTGTTTCTGTCACAGGCTTTCTGTGCGTCTGCAAGCCTGAACAGATGCTCAGGTTTTAGCTCGGCCAGGCCGTCTGCATTTTCAAATGCAGGCAGAGCCTCCTCAAATCTGCCTGTGTCGCACAGAATAGTTGCACGCATTAATAATGCATCATTATTTTCGGGATTTATATCAAGGACTTGATCATAAACCTCAAGAGCACCGATGGAATTGCCTTCAGAATAGAGTGCTTCGGCCTTTTTAAGTAACAAAGATTCGTTGCCCAGATCCTTTTCATCTTCAGATGAAAACTTATGTATAAATTCGTCTTCATCTGGATACAATTCTTCAGGGACGGGAACCAGACAGGATTCTTCGGTTTCTGAAGACGTAAATGCCGCAATTTCAGAGGATAAATCGTCTTCGGACTCCGGTTTCGATACATCAAATTCGTCGCCGAAAGTGGATAGCTCATCCTCAAATGAGGAATCTAAGGCAGAAAGGTCGGGAACACCAGATTCGACAGATTCCACATCTTCGGACTCCGGTTCAGATACATCTAATTCGTCGCCGAAAGCGGATAGCCCATCCTCAAATGAGGAATCTAATCCAGAAAGGTCGGGAACACCAGATTCGACAGATTCCACATCTTCGGACTCCGGTTCCGATACATCTAATTCGTCGCCAAAAGCGGATAGGTCATCCTCAAATGAAGAATCTAAAGCAGAAAGGTCGGGAACACCAGATTCGACATATTCTGCATCTTCGGACTCCGGTTCCGATACATCTAATTCGTCGCCGAAAGCAGATAGCTCATCCTCAAATGAGGAATCTAATCCAGAAAGGTCGGGAACACCAGATTCGACAGATTCCACATCTTCGGACTCCGGTTCAGATACATCTAATTCATCGTTGAAAGCAGATAGCTCATCCTCAAATGAAGAATCTAAAGCAGAAAGGTCAGGGAAAGATGTCCCGGTAGAAGCAAATTCTTCAGACCCGCTTTCAGACAGACTTTTTTCATCAGAAAGGGAGATCGAATCCAGATTGCTTGTTTCCTGAATGCCGGATTCAACAGATATTTCTGTTGGGATTCCATTTATGAGGGATTCCTGATGATGTCTGTTTTCAGATTCATCTGCATCTTCGTGTGATTTTATCAGGCTTTCAGGATCTGTACCTAAGAAATCCGGTTCTTCCAGAATGAGATAATCTTCTTCTGAAAAAGTATCCTCTTCTGTCTCATTTTCTTCCGCCAGGTCTGCCGCAGGTTTGGAAAAAGCAACAGATTCTGACGCGAATTTGGTGACCGCAGGATTTTTTTCCGCGCCGGATAGTTCTTCATTTATTGCCTCCCCAGGGAATAACACGGCGGAAACTGCAGATCGTTCTGATGGGTGCTCTTCTGAATTATTTTTATCTTCATTAATTCCGGCAGTTTCTTCTGATTCAGAAAGTCCCTCTTCAGCAGATTCGTTATATTTTTCATCAAGGTCTCTTGACCATCTGAGCATCTGCTCTATCTCATTTGCAACCGTATGGATAAGACTGGGATCTTTAGGGATTTTTACGTCCAAAATGCCGTTTTTGGCATCAACAGAAAGGGCCCTGTATTTTCCCAAAAGACCTGTCAAATCGTCTTCTTTTGCGGAGTCGAGATATATTTTATATTCGGCAGGAATAAGATATCCGTCCTCACCTTCAAAATATCTATTTACATATATGTCTGCCATAACATCTCCAGACTATGGTACCAAACAGCTAAATGTTTGAAATTAATCTCTATATTAATTTACAATTGGTATTAATAGTTAAATGATTTGATATGCAGTTTTTCGTTAGGAAATAAAATGTATAATTGTGGGCAAAAATGTGCAGCATATTTCCTGAATCGGCAGAAACATGGAATTAATCAACAAGGGTGTGGTGAACTACCACGCCCTAAAGGGCGTGGCTTCCTGCTTCATTGACAACACTTGCATCACAGAAACGTGATGTAGTGGTATTGCCTCCACAGGCTCAAAG
>NZ_JAAAWJ010000038.1 GCF_009914725.1 Methanogenium sp. MK-MG | reverse complement strand
AGATCCAAAATGAGATCAGTTGTGGCTTCTGGATCGGTCAGAACTAAATGCAATATCTGATCCCGATTGGGAGGCACATTCATTGAATGTTAATATGTAGCCATAATATTTTGATCTAACGGTTAATTCTCGCTAAAATTGGTTGGGGGCTGAATAGTTACGTTGCATTTATCTCATTGTATCTCTACTGCCGGTTGATTCAGCGGCTTAAGAAAGCAGAACTAAACAGAAAATATTCACCAAAGGATGTGCTGTTGAAACTGAGCAAAGTGTTCATGATCAATTATGAAACCCGTTCGATCATGACCGAGGTGCCGAAGCAGGTGAGGAATCTGGCAGAGAAACTGGGGCTTGATATAATCCCTAAAAAATAACCGGTGTTTGGGTTACATAGATATTCTGGTGGATATTGTGTTATGCGTGTTTTTACTGCGGATGATGAGATAATACATAGTCTTGATATTTGAATGGGCCATCCTTATTTTAATAAAATTCATAAGTTTTATATCAGTTTCAGTGCGAACAATCAGGGGTTATTTAAAATGATGGCGGAAAAAAGTATTGCAGTTATTCCAGCTCGCTCAGGAAGTAAAAGAATAGTTAATAAAAATATTCGTGAAATGTGCGGACGCCCCTTAATCTCTTATACTATTGAAGCGGCAAAAAAATGTGGCCTTTTTTCACATATAATTGTCAGCACCGATAGCAAGGAAATTGCTGCAATTTCTGAAGAATATGGTGCAGAAGTGCCATTTTTGAGAGAAAAAAACCTGGCTGATGATTATTCTCCTGTTTCACTTGTTACACTCGATGCTATCGACAGATTAGAAATTAAATCAGATCAATATGACAATGTATGCCAGCTCATGGCAAACTGTCCTTTAAGGGATGATATCGATATAGTAAATAGTTATCAGCATTTTACTGAAACTCAATCGTCTGCTCAAATATCGGTTACTCAGTATGGATGGTGCAATCCTTGGTGGGCAATGAAATGTGATACCAACAATAAATTAATACCCATTTTTGAAGAACAATTAAATAAACGCAGTCAGGATTTGCCAGAGTTGTTTTGCCCGACAGGAGCAATATGGTGGGCCAAAATTAGCACACTCCGTAAAGAAAAAACATTTCATTGCATGAATCGAACAGGATGTGAAATACCTTGGGAAAAGGGCATTGATATTGACACAGAGGATGATTGGAGAATGGCCGAAATCCTCATGCAGAATAAATAAAGGATAATAATGACCAAAAATAAAAGTGCACTCTTTACAACGGTATATCCTGAAGGAGCAAAATATTTGAATGATTGGTATTCCTCTGTTAATCATCAGGACACTTCAGAGTTTGATATATGGATTGGATGTGACCGTCTCTCAATTGAAGAGGCACAAAATGCAATGGGAGGCAGGATAGAAGCGACATGGATCATTCGAAATGATAATGAATTACCAATCCAATTCCGGGAGAGAGCAATTCGAAAGATGATTGATCAATACTCAGGAATTATATTTGTTGATAGTGATGACATTCTTGAACCCTCTCGTGTCAGTTCCGCTCAAAATGCCCTTGAACATTGCGATGCCTATGGGTGTTCGATGTGTATAATTGATGAAAGTGGAAATGATCTATCGATAGAATTTAATCGTCCTCCAAATGTTGAAATCTCGGATTTATTACTTAGAAACAATATTTTTGGTCTCACAAATACTGCATATAACTCTGAAACATTAAAAAAATGCCTCCCATTTCCCCAAAACTGTGTGTTGCTCGATTGGTTTATTGCGACAATGGCTATGAATAACAATGCGAAGATGTTTTTTGATGATATTCCCAAGATGAAATATCGCCAACATTCTGCAAATACTGCACCAGTGTTACCTCCCTTCTCTAACCAACAAATTCTATATGCAACAGAATTGGTCCTTCAGCATTATGACATCGTTTTGAAAAATATTCCGAAATTGAACCATCTTTTTAAGAGTAAGATTACTTTTGCAAAAAACGATGTACTTACATTTTATAACAGTATGATCCAATCCAAGGAAAAATTGGATGAATATACCAAAAGGTTGAATAAATTACCCGCAAAGCACATATGGTGGTCATGTGTTGCTCACCCTGATCTGGAGGAGTTATGGAAACAATAAACATTGATGGAAAAATCATCGGGAAAGGAAAATTACCTTATTTTATCGCTGAGATTGGGGCTAACCATAATGGCGATATGAACCTATGTAAAAAAATGATTGATGCAGCAATTGCATGTGATGCTGATGCCGTTAAATTTCAGTCCTGGACAAAATCATCGTTGATCTCAAAGGCTGAATATGCCCGGAATACACAATATTCTGATACAAAAAAACATTTCGGTTCTCTGGAGGCCATGGTTGAAAAGTACCAGTTCACATCAGATCAACATAAAGAAATTGCCTCTTATTGCAAAAATGCAGGCATTACTTTTTTATCAAGCTGTTTCTCGGAAGGTGAGGTGGATTTACTTGACTCTCTCAACATGCCTGTATTCAAGATCGCATCAATGGATATCAATAATCTCCCTTTACTGGAATATATTGCAGGCAAAGGGAAACCCGTCATTCTATCAACAGGAATGGCATCATTTGGAGAGATAGAGGCTGCTGTTGATACATTACGCTCGCATGGTTCTGGTCCAATCGCTATACTACATTGTGTTTCAATTTATCCCCCAGATTTTGAGACGATTAATTTACGCAATATTTCAACACTCGAGACAGCATTTGATGTACCGGTAGGATTTAGTGATCATACGTTAGGAACTGCTATTCCCATTGCAGCAATTGCTTTGGGTGCCTGTATCATTGAAAAACATTTTACACTGGACAAAAATCTTCCAGGATGGGATCATGCAATCTCTGCAGATCCTCTCGAAATGGAACGAATTGTAAATGAAGGAAAAAATGTTTTTTTCTCACTGGGAAGCTATACACGAATAGTAGGGATAGATGAAATAGAAAAAAGCAAAAAATTCCGTAGAAGTTTAGTATTAAAGAGAAATATGAAAAAAGGAGAGGTCCTATCTCAAAAAGATATAGACTTTAAAAGACCGGGTACTGGCATACGACCTGATGAGACTAAGTATGTTATAGGAAGAACATTAGATGAAGACATTGAAGCTGATATTGAATTAAATTGGGTAAATTTAAGATAGCAATTAGACTTCAAATATTTTTCATAACAATCATTCCATTAAAAATTAATTTGATTTAAATCAATGGCATTTGTGGCGACGTTTAATTAGACATTATTTATGACATGCCCTCCATTTAATTATTTAAATATATGCCGTCCATAATGAATTATGAATGTACTTTATTCAGAGGTAAAATATGCGTATTCTATGGTTATCAGCGAACAAATTTGGTTATGAATTATTATTAGAGTCTCAAAAAATAATTGATAAACATGATATTGAAAATATTGAAACGGTTGGCATAATTACATTAGGTAATACTGCATCTACAAGAATGTATGATGCAATAGACCCTGAAAAAAGCTGGTATGATTTTGGTTGTCCCGTTTTTAAAGTGGATAATATTAATAATCATATTTCCCTTATTGAGGATCTTCAGCCAGATCTAATAATTATGTGTGGGTGGCGACAGATCATTAAGAAAAATGTATTAAAAATACCACCTAAGGGAGTCATTGGATTCCATCCCACGCTTCTTCCTTTTGGAAGAGGACCTGCTCCAATAATAAACACAATATTATTAGGAGTTAAAGAATCCGGTGTTACAATGTATTTCGTTGATGAGGGAACAGACACAGGTGATATTATTGGACAGGAACAATTTTTCGTAAATGATGATGATTATGCAATGGATCTGTATAATAAAATAATTATTTCCGGAAAAAAACTTATAAAAAAATATCTTCCCTTAATAGCAATGGATAGTAATCCAAGAATACCTCAGAACAATAAAGAAGCATTCATCTTCCCAAAAAGAAATTTTGACGACAATGAAATTGATCTGATACATAACAGTCCTGATTTAATCATGAAAAAAATACGTGCTTTCTCTGAGCCTTATGATGGTGCTCATATTACATTGGATAATAAAAAAATCATTTTTTGGAAGGCTGAAATTAAAGAGTTATACCAATAATCAATATATAGTAACTATGAGGCAAACATATGGCTGAAAAATATAATATTCTTGTTTTTTCTCCACATCCTGACGATGAAACACTTGGTTGTGGTGGCACCATAGCAAAACATGTAATATCAGGGGATCATGTAACTCTCTGTATTGTCACAACTGCATACAAACCAGACTGGTCAGATGAACATCTGGAGATACGTAATAAACAGATTAACAAAGCAATTGAAATTTTGGGAATACATAATGTAATTGAGCTTGGATATCACACAGTTAAACTTGATACAATACCACAGAAGTATATTACAGAAAAATTTTCCAAAGTTGTTAGTGAAGTACAGCCTGATATTGCATATATTCCATTTAAAGGAGATCTTCATCGGGATCACCGAATTGTATTTGAATCTGCACTTGTTGCAATGCGTCCGATAAATTGCACTGTCAAAAAAATTCTTGCCTATGAAACTCTCTCAGAGACAGAGTGGGGTCAGCCAATTGCACCTTTTATTCCTAATGTTTATTGTGATATAACAGATACATTATTTAAGAAAATTGAAGCTATAAAAGCCTATAAAACAGAACTTAAAGAGTTTCCACATCCGCGTTCACTTGAGGCAATTGAGGCACTGGCAAAGAAACGTGGGAGCGAAATAGGAGTTCGATCTGCTGAAGCATTTTCGCTTGTGCGTGAGGTAGTGTAATGAGATTTAAAAATTGGGAATATCCAATAATTGAAGATGGAAAACCTACTAAGTACAATTGGATTGTTCAACACACAGAAAACCTGAAACTAGGCCATATGACAGACATTGGAGCATTTACATATATTAATGCACAATTTGGCGTTGAAATCGAAGATGATGTCCAGATAGGTTCACATTGCTCAATATATTCAATTTCCACAATTGACAATAAATCCGGTCAGATTGTTTTGAAGAAAAATTGCAAAATCGGGACACACTCTGTAGTAATGCCTGGTGTCACCATTGGAGAAAATTCGATCATTGGGGCATTTAGTTTTGTAAATCAAGATATTCCTGATAATGTAATTGCATATGGCGTGCCTGCCCGAATAATAAAACAGATTGACCCGGATAACAAAAATCAGGACTCTTAATTTGGTGATTAATATATGACATGGAAAATTCCCCTCTTTAAAATGTACTGGGACGAAGACGACGTCAGTGCGGTTAGTGAAACAATTCGCTCAGGAATGAACTGGGCTGTTGGAGCAAATGTTTCTAAATTCGAAGAAGATCTCGCGAATTATATCGGAACGAAATACTGCCTCACGTTCAATTCCGGAACCTCAGCTCTCCATGCTGCCCTTATTGCCCATGGCATATCCACAGGTGATGAGGTAATTGTACCCTCCTTTACCTTCATCGCAACGGCAAACTCACCTCAATTCGTCGGAGCAAAACCTGTCTTTGCAGACATTGAAGAAACTACGTGTGGGTTAGACCCTGAAGATGTGGTCGAACGTATCACACCCAGAACAAAAGCTATTATGCCAGTTCATTATGGGGGATGCCCCTGTAGGATTCAGGAGCTGCGCAAAATTGCTGATGACCACAATCTGATTCTCATCGAAGACGCTGCAGAAGCATTTGGAGCTTCTGTCGGTGGCAAGAAAGTTGGAACCTTCGGCGATTCAGCGATGATGAGTTTTTGCCAGAATAAAGTTATCACCACCGGAGAAGGAGGTGCAATAGTAACCGATTCACGGGATTTATACGAAAAAATGAAACTCATTCATTCGCATGGTCGCTTGGAAACAACTGATTATTTCGCAACCACCGCGGTAATGGACTACATCTCCCTTGGATATAACTTCAGGATGTCAAATATTACCGCTGCATTAGGTATCTCTCAATTGAGAAAGGTCGAGGATATTATCGGGATGAGGCGTGCTGATGCCGCATACTATATTCAGCGTTTAAAGACTGAAGTGCCCGGTTGTGTCATTCCGGAACTTCCAGATGATTATTACCACGTCTACCAGTTATTTTCTCTTCGGGTAAAAGACCGGGATGCATTGATGCAGTATCTGAAAGAGAAGGGGATCATGACGAAAATTTACTTCTCGCCAGTTCATGATACACATTTCTACCGTTCCCAAATGAAGGATTCATTAAACTTACCAACAACTGAAAAAATATCCGATGATATTATCAGTTTGCCTTTCTATCCTGGAATTTCCCGGAATGATATCGATTATGTAATCGATTCAATGAAGGAATTTTATGGGGTTGCCTAAATGGACGCAACTGATTACTATCGTGGAAAATCTATCCTCGTCACCGGGGGTGTCGGATCAATAGGCAAAGAACTGGTCAAAAAAATCCTTCAGATGGATGTGAGTTCACTCAGAGTTCTGGATAATAATGAAACCGGACTCTTTGTTCTGGGACAGGAATTAAAAACAGATAAAATAAGATTGCTCGTTGGCGATGTAAGAGATAAGGACCGATTAAAACGTGCCATGGAAGATATTGACATTGTGTTCCATGCCGCAGCCCTGAAACATGTTCCCCTCTGTGAATATAATCCATTTGATGCGGTCAAGACAAATATTCTTGGAACCCAGAATCTGCTCGATGTTGCCCTTGATGAAGAGGTTGAAAAGGTAATTCTTATCAGTACCGACAAAGCGGCCAATCCCGTAAATGTTATGGGTGCAACGAAACTTCTTGCAGAGAGATTGACTCTTTCTGCAAATGCATATAAAGGAAATAGAAATACCGTGTTTTCCTGTGTAAGGTTTGGAAATGTAATGGCATCACGGGGCTCTGTCATCCCTCTGTTTATGGAACAGATCAGGAAAGGAGAACCAGTAACAGTCACAGATCCAGAAATGACTCGATTTATAATGGACATTCCCAGGGCAACGGATCTAATACTAAAAGCAGGGGAAATGGCACAATATGGTGAGATATTTATCCTAAAGATGCCTGTTATTAAAATTCGTGACCTTGCAGATGCTATGATCTCTTTTTGCACCAAAAGAAACGGTTCAAAAATCAATGACATACCTATCAATATTACTGGTGCCCGTCCTGGAGAAAAAAAATATGAGGAGTTAATGACAGAATCCGAGGCAGAGCACGCGTATGAAAATGAAAGTATGTTTATTATTCTGCCACCGCACACTATGGAAAATCTGCAGAGAATTGTTCCTCCAGAGGGATTTTACATTACCCAAAAAAAGCGATATTCATCAGATGAAGAAACAATACTCTCCAAAATAGATATTTCCAATTTATTAAATGACTTATATCCAGTCGAACAGTGAGAATAGGTCACTATGTGTATACGCTCATTAAAATATTGTAAGTTTTTGCTAAAAGTGGATCCGTTTTCTTGTGAGGGTTACAACTGGATTTCATCTCTCTGCCCCAGATACAAATTCCAATATTCTCCTTTTAAATCCATTAAAGCCTTATGAGAACCAATTTCGACAAGCATTCCATCTTTTAGCACACAGATTTGATCAGCACCCTGAATGGTTGATAAACGATGAGCGATAGTAATCACCGTCATATTTTCAGAGAGTTTCTCAACAGATTCCATAATCCTCTGCTCGGATATATTATCAAGAGAACTGGTTGCCTCGTCAAGAAGCAAAATATCAGGCTTTCTTAAAATGATGCGTGCAATGGCAATTCTTTGTCTCTGACCTCCGGACAGTTTGATTCCCTGATCACCAATTATAGTATTATAGCCATCATTGGTGCTTATTATGAAATTATGAGCATCAGCAAGTGTTGCCGCCTCAATAATCTCTTCATCAGTGCAGTCCAGACCAAATCTGATATTCTCCTTTATTGTGTCGTGATAAACAAAGGTTTCCTGACCAATATATCCAAGTGAATTCAAATAATCAACAGGATCAATATCATTTAAATTTACACCATCCACTAATATCCCTCCAGAACAAGGCCTGTAGAGAAGTGCCAAAAGATTTGCTGTTGTAGTCTTTCCCGAACCTGAACTTCCAACAATTGCCACCTTTGTATTCTTATTGATCTCCAGTGACAGATTGTGAATGGTATCTACCGAACTTTTAGCATATCTAAATGAGACATCACGGAATTCAATTATTTTATCAAAAGAGAATTTTGTTTTTACAGATTTTTCTGATTTCTCAGACCGCGGAGATTTATTCGCTTCATCCTCAGACAGCATATTATTGACAAGTTCAAGTGCAGGTAGATTCTGCACCAAATTTGATAAATTACTCTGTGCAGCAGTTAAAGACGGCACAAGACGATAAAGTGCAAGCATAAATGTTCCAAATATGCCAATATACGGGATGAAATTGCCACCGGTGAAAAAATACAGAAGAATTCCACCAAGTGCAATGATTGAAAACATGATAAAATCATTAGCAATGGATGGAATCTTGGCCAATGCATTTACATTAATATATGCCTTTAAGAGCCTGTTTACAGCAGATTCATACTTTTTTTTCCAGACTCCAATGGAACCGGTAATAAATATCGTTTTGATTCCGGAAATAAACTCCTGATACACCACAGATTTTTCCATTGAAGAACGTGTCAGAACTCCACTGTTCCTGTAAACCCGTGAAAATAATTGTTTTTTTACAACAAATGCATATACAGCCCCAAGCACCATGACACCTACAGTCAGCCAGAATGAGAGATAAAAGAGGAATAACAGATATAATAAAGATAACAATGAATTTCTCATCAGTTCAACAAACTGACTGACAGCCCTTCCAGACTCGTTGACAGCACCCTGACCTAAATAGAGAAGATCGCCCTGTTTTTTTGAAGCGAAATAACTATAGGGTCGGCTCTGTATCGTATCGAAAACCCGCCTGTCCAGGGAATCACGGACTGTTGCAAAAAGATATGCTCCTCCATATGCAACAACCGAATAAAAACCTGCAATTACAACTGTAGTTATAAGTAACAAAAATGCCGACGCAACAAAAGGATCGACAGAAGAAGGCAATATATAACCATAAAATGCATCCAGTATTTTGGGCTGATTTTCAACACCAAGCCCGTAATTGATTATAGGGTAAACCAATGAGATTCTGAATACTTCAAGAAAACTGAGAGCAATCACAGCCATCAGATAAAGTGCAATTATTTTCTTAAAAGGACTGAAAAGATAACTCATTATCTTAACAGAATCGCTTATTATTGACATTATATAGAGTACCTGTAAGAAATATGGCAATCCAGATATTTTAAACAACTGTTACCTAGGAATTCCAACAATCAATAATGTGCCTGATACCACTCAACAGTCCGTTTTAACCCTTCAGAAAAACCCATCTGCGCTTCAAAGCCAAACTCATCACGGGCCCGGCTTACATCAAGGCATCTCTTTGGCTGCCCGTCAGGCTTTGAAGTGTCCCAGACGATTTTTCCTTTGAAACCGGTTATCTCTGATATCATATCTACGAGATCACGGATAGTAATTTCCATACCGGAACCAAGGTTAACCGGATCTGATTTATCAAACTCTTCTGCTGCAAGCACAATGCCGCGGGCGGCATCATCCACATATAAAAATTCGCGGGATGCACTGCCGGTGCCCCATACCTCAACGGTGTCAGAACCGTTCCGTATTGCGTCAGTGAACTTCTTAATCAGTGCGGGGATGACGTGTGAACTCTCAGGATTGAAATTATCTCCGGGACCATACAGATTCACCGGCAGAAGATAGATGGCATCAAACCCGTACTGCTGGCGGTAGGCCTGCGCCTGCACAAGGAGCATCTTCTTAGCAAGCCCGTAGGGGGCATTTGTTTCCTCCGGGTAGCCTGTCCACAGGTCCTCTTCTTTAAAGGGAACGGGAGTGAAATTTGGATAGGCACATATTGTCCCGATGGCAACAAACTTCTCCACATCTGCCTGCCGGGCCGCCTCCATCAGCTGGATACCCATGATCGCATTGTCATAGAAGAGCGAACCCGGGTTCTCCATATTGTAGCCAATCCCCCCCACCTTTGCGGCGAGGTGGATGACGATGTCGACACCCTCAACCGCTCTGACGCAGTTCTCCCACGTACGAAGGTCAAGGTCATGGCTCCTCGTGACACGGATATTTTCCTCGGCAGCCCCTGCCTCTTTCAGACTATCAACAACACGCGATCCTAAAAAACCGGCCCCGCCGGTGACAAGCACTGTTTTTCCTTCCCAAAATGTCATATTAATCTCCTGATGCAATCTTCCGCTCCGTCTCTGGTAAAGACGCCACCCAGATTCCGGTAGTTTTCCTTCAGCGAGAGGAGAACATCAATATCGTCCATCCATGTCCCCTCGCATAAGTCCCTGTAGGAGATCGCTTTCCCGATACTGTTCTCCTCGACCGGCCCGATGATGACATCGTCCTCGGCAAATCCTTTACGACGATAGAGCAGCATCGGAACTTCTGCCCTGATGGCCTCCGAAACCGTGCTGTAGCCGGGTTTGGTGACCACGAGATCACACATTCCAATATAGTCCTGTGTTTCGGTGTCTTCCGCCGGAATGCGGATAACATTATCAAGTTCAGAGGGCTGGTTGGATGAAACAAGGCATTTGATCCCCATATTTCTCAGCCTCTTCATACATGCAACCAGTGAAACAGTCAGAGACCATCCGCTGCCCAGATAGACAAGGACATCAGTATCTGACAGACCAAAACGCTCCCGCATATCCTCCCGACTCCTTGTTTCCTCACGACAGAGAAGGTAGGTCTCCCACCGTTCCCTGAACACCTCCATCGGTTCATTGAGCGGGAGGACAAAAGCCCCCTCTGCACAGGCGTAGGCATCTTTGATCTGCTCAGTCGCCCCTGTCTTCCCGAAGAGGTGATGGAAGATCATGTGCCAGGAGAAGTTCGAGAGGGCAATCCCGGGAATGTCCAGATTTTCTGCGACCAGAAATGGCTGCGGGGCGATATCAGAGATGATGAGATCAATCTCCTGCTCTCTGCAGAACATTTCTTCGGCCCTGACGTACGTATCCCAGGAAGCGACCCAGGTATTGAGCATCCCTTCTGTCGCTCCCAAGTCAACCGATGCCGCTTTGTCTGCCATCTTAACACCGACATCATTTTGACCCCTGAAGACCGGCACCCCGGGCAGAGAATCCTCCATAAAACCAGCGGCCGTTTCTGCCCTGACGCAGACATGGGCGTCGGTCTCACTGAGCACCCTCCTGATCAGGGCAATGTCACGCGACGCATGCCCATACCCATAGTCACTGGTGTATACGCAAATGTTCAGGCTGCTCAATCCGCCTTCCACCATCTGTCCGGATAAATCCGGTCAAGGGCTTCATCGCCCTCACCGATCGGCTCCAGCCCGGCGGCACGGAAATCTGAATCCACCATGATCCTGACCAGGTCACGGAACGTGACTTTCGGTTTCCAGCCGAAGGTTTGTTCCGCCTTTGTCCCATCAGCGATGAGACTTTCAACCTCAGTCGGCCTGAAGTACTTCGGGTCAATCCGCACGTGCTCCTCCCAGTCAAGACCTGCGTAGGTGAATGCCTCCTCAAGGAACTCCTGCACAGAATGGCTCTCGCCAGTCCCGATCACATAGTCATCAGGCTTTTCCTGCTGGAGAATTTGCCACATCGCCTCAACATATTCAGGCGAGTAACCCCAGTCACGGCGTGCATCAAGGTTGCCCATGTAGAGGTATTTTTCCTTCCGGGAAGCGATGCTGGCTATTCCCCGGGTGACCTTCCGGGTCACAAAGGTCTCTCCCCGGCGAGGCGACTCATGGTTGAAGAGAATGCCATTGCAGGCAAACATCCCATAGCCATCGCGGTAGTTCCGGGCCATATAGTAGGCATAGACCTTGGCGCAGGCGTAGGGGCTGCGTGGCCAGAATGAGGTGCCTTCACTCTGCGGCGGTGGCGTCGCCCCAAACATCTCACTGCTCGAAGCCTGGTAGAACCTTATCCCGGTGCCGCTCTTCCGGATTGTCTCAAGAAGGCGGGTGGTCCCAAGGCCGGTGACATTCCCGGTATATTCCGGCGTGTCAAAACTGACCCGCACATGGCTCTGGGCCCCGAGGTGATAGATCTCTTCAGGTTTTATGTTGTATATGATATTGGAGATCTGCTCACAGTCAGAGAGGTCGCCGTAATGAAGAAAAAGACGGGCCTCAGGGTCATGGGGATCTGTGTAGATATGGTCGATACGTGACGTGTTGAAGGTGGATGATCGTCTTATAAGACCATGCACTTCATAGCCCTTATGAAGCAGGAGTTCTGCAAGATATGAGCCGTCCTGACCAGTTATGCCCGTAATTAGTGCTGTTTTTGATATGGGGATCACCTTTCTGAAAGTAATTATTGAATTTGGTTTGTAAATATTATGTTGGGTTCAATTAAATTATACTATTGAAAAATACTACCAATCAGTGAACTTTTGGGCCTTGTAGAAATCCTCTGAGAAAACATAGGTCACATAAAATAGAAAAATATGACCTATAACTGGCGTTAACTCATCTGCCCGGCAGAATGGTGATTTTGCTTCTGCTTTGCTGTCTTACTGGTTGCCCTCATCTTCCGTTTATCAACTACGGGATTCATGTTATTCTTCCGGGTGAGGGGCACTGGACATGCTGTCTGCTCTCTCCTGCGGCTGCGGCGTACGATTCACGTTATTTTGGGCAAAATCCCGGCATCTGGTTAAGCAATGCATAAATAACCCCCATAAGGGGCTGCGCCCCGGGAAAACGCGTCCACACAGAAGCCCGGAGCGGGCCGTTCTCAACCAGAGACAGCCAATACATCCTCCCAAAATATCCGTCAATAGCGACCGCTCAGTACTTCGCAATCAACCGCCATTTTAGCAAATAAAAGGCATTACAGCCGTCATTTTCCGGTAGCAAAAAAGAGCTGAAAATACGTCCATTCTGCCCCCCGATTCCCCCACACAGGGGGTCAAAAAGGGTGGACACAGGGTGACAAAAAACAGGGATGAGGCTGAAACCAGCTCTGCTCAAATCCTCACATCTCAGCCACTGGAGGCCGATGCCAACAACACAAAAAAAGTTCATCGGCAAAAGCCGCCAATCAGATCACTAATCTCCACCGCACTCCTTCCCTCACCAAAGACATCCACCTGCTGTGCCGCATCCGGTGCGGGCCGACGTGCCATCGCAACAATCATTTCCCCGTCCGCCCCGACCAGCCACATTCCACCCGCCCTCCAGCGTCTCCACCCACTCGGTATTCTCCCGCAGCGTAACGCATGGCACCTTCAGGATATACGCCTCCTTCTGCACACCACCAAAGGACCTGCCATCAATGGAGAGGTAGTCCGATTCATCCTCTGTAGTATCGATGCTTCCCCAAATACCTGTACATCCATCGCTCCGGTGAGGGACGCGGATCTTACTCTCGTAGATGATAATCGGAGATTCGTTGCAGAATCATCGATTATAATCTGTGAAACTGCATGAAATCGTCGAACATAATGGATGATTTTCTCAGAAGTAGTTAAAAACGGGATTCAGGTGAGTGGAAAGGATATCAGGAATTATCCCGGATGGTCAGGGAAAAATCCATGACACCACCAAACGATCACTCACCAACAGGATGCCGGTTCTTATCCCCGCGACCGATCCCCTTATACACAAACCCTTCTGCAATCCATGCATCCGGATCCGCAACATTCCGTCCGTCCACCAGCACCGGATGGCTGCATCCGCAGAGTGCCTTCACTGCTGCCGGGACAAGAGCCCGGTATTCCTTATGGCCGGCAAAGATGACAACAGCATCAGCGCCACTGAGCACCGCCTCAAGATCATGGGTGATATCTGCACCTTCCGGCACATCCGGTGCGGTCTCCGGGTCAACCCACGGGTCATGGATGCGAACCTCAGCACCTGCCGCACGGGCCGTCCGGTAGAACGGTTCGGCCGGTGTGTTCCGGGCGTCATCTGAGTCATTGAGAAAGGCCCAGCCAAGGAGGGCAATCTTTGCGCCCGCAATCGGTTTACCGATTTGCCGGAGGGCCGACTCTGCCAGATGGAGCATATGCGCAGGCATAAAGTCATTAATCCCGCGGGCGAGCACAAAGAGCGACTCCCGCCCCTCCGGGTAGTCCAGCGGCTCTGCTGCCACCACCGAGACACCCCGCTCCAGATGATACGTATCCTTGGTCAGACAGTGCCCGCCGACACCCGCACCGGGCCAGAGGATGGCACGGGTGATCCCTTCGCCTTTCAGCGAATCCACACCGGTGCGGACATCATAGACATTGATGCCCATCGCCTCACAGTA
The DNA here is from genome assembly GCF_009914725.1 of Methanogenium sp. MK-MG. Lineage (GTDB taxonomy): Archaea > Halobacteriota > Methanomicrobia > Methanomicrobiales > Methanomicrobiaceae > Methanogenium. The sequence goes on along the minus strand of NZ_JAAAWJ010000038.1, from coordinate 3,524 downwards.
GAGGGCAAGCTCGTTGACCGCGGCAATCTGCAGGTCACGGAAGGTATTTTCTGCTGTCTTTGTCACCTCTGCGGCGGTCGCACTCATCGGGATCAAAATACCTTTTGTCAGGACCGGGCCATAGAGTTCACAGGCACGCCGGGTAGACACGTCATCAATCCCGCCGACAATACGATCATGCTCACGGATGTTTTTGAGCAGCCGGCCCACCATCACCCGCTCCGGGGCGTGGGCAAGACCGAAGTCCTCGCCTGCGACAAGCCCGGACTCCTCCTCAAGAATATCACGGGCCATGCCTGTGGTCGTCCCCGGCGTTATGGTTGACTCCAGCACGACAAGGCTGCCGGGTGTCAGATACCGGCCCACATTCCGTATGCCGTCAATAAGCGGCGTAAAATCAGGGATCAGATCTTTTGGATTTTCAAACGGCGTCTGTATGGCAAGCGTCACCGCGTCACACTCTGCAACCTTTGAAAAATCAGCGGTGCATTCAAACTTCTTTTCGCCGACAACTGTTGCAATCAAATCCTCAAGCCCCGGCTCCTCACCCTTCAGGGGGCTCTCCCCGGAGTTGAGCATATTAATCTTGTAGCCCGAACTCGGTGAGTCCCGCTGGAACCCGTAGACCAAATCGAATTCAGGTGCGTCCGCAAAGAGCACGGCTGCGGGAATCCCCACATAGCCCATGCCGATGACACCGATTGTTTTAATGGGCCCGCGTTCGTTGAATAGCTGCTGAAGTTTATCGTTCATATTCGCATTGTTCCTGTTATTTCTTCGCATATTCTGACATTCTCCACCGCCTGCTCCGGTGTCACGGGGAACGGCGTCCCCGTCCGGGCACACTCGATGAAGGTCAGAAGTTCCGTTCTCAGAGGTTCGACCTTGCCCACCATCACCTTCTCCGTGATATTCTCCTGCACATAGCGCTCGGCTTCCTGGTGGTAATGCTCAGGTTTCCTGTATACATAGACCTCCTGATTCATGAAGTCGCCTTCAATCGTGAAGTCCTCCTCCTCAATCCGGATGAGCCTGATCTTCTTTGAGGCCTTGCGCGAGGCCGAGAGATACACCGGCGTCTCGCCAAAATTAAAGAGAGCCCCGCAGACATCAAACGAGCCGCAGGCATTCACCGTGTATTCACTGCCGAAGAGGGCATTGAAGACGATGTCAATGTCGTGGATCATTAAATCCTCCACCACAGACGACCCTGTCACGCGGGCGGATGCCGGGTTGTGCCGGTTAATCTCCACATAGAGAGGGTCTTTGATGATGCGTTTTATTTCGGGAATGATCGGGTTGAAGCGTTCAATATGCCCGACACCCACCACACAGCCATCCGGGATGCTCTCGATAAGCCCGGCACCCTCCGCTGCGGTCAGGCATATCGGTTTTTCAACCAGCATATGCACCCCTGCTGCCAGCACCTCCTTTGCCGTACTGCAGTGATACGGCGTCGGCACACACAGGCTCACCGCGTCCACCGAACGGAGGAGTTCTGCCATCGATGAAGCATAGTTCACATTGTTCTGCTCTGCCACATCCCGTGCCACTTTCGTGTCCAGATCGTAGACCCAGACCGAGTTTGCAGCCTTCAGCTCAGAGTAGACACGGACATGGTTTCTGCCCATGATGCCCGTTCCGATTACACCGACATCCATGTATTACCACTCCGCCCCGTTGATGGTCTCAACAATATAGGCACAGTCCTCTTCCGTCACGCCGGGGTGCACCGGCAGACTCAGCACCCGTGCGGATACGTCGTCTGATACCGGGCATATCACAGCGGGGTCACCTGCATAGAGCGGCTGGCGGTGCACCGGCATCGGGTAGTGCACCGCAGAGCCAATCCCCTTCTCGCGCAGAAAGGCCATCACTGTCTCACGGTCTGTGGGGAATTCATCTGTGATCTCTGTCACATACTGGTGGAAGACATGCGTGCACCCCGTCCGGATTTCGGGCGTCTTCAGCCCAAAAGCATCCAGATGCTTCGTGTAGTACGCGGCATTCGCCTGCCTTTTACGGTTCATCGCATCCAGCTTTCTGAGCTGGACCCGGCCAATCGCAGCACCGATGCTTGTCATCCGGTAGTTATACCCCAGTTCGGTGTGGAGGTACTTGTCACTCTGGCCGTGGTTTGCAATCCTCCGGCAGTGGTCAGCAAGCGCGGCATCATTGGTGGTCACCATACCGCCTTCCCCGGTGGTCATATTCTTGGTCGGGTAGAAGGAGTAACAGCCAACAGCGCCGAAACCGCCGACCTTCTCTCCTTTATACATCGCCCCGTGCGCCTGGGCGCAGTCCTCCACGAGCACCACACCGGCATCTGCACATATTTCAGCGACCGGCTCCACCGCAAACGGCTGGCCGAAGAGATGCACAGCGATCACGGCCTTCGTCTTTGCGTTCAGGTGCTCAGATATTTCCTCCGGGTCGATGGTGTAGCAGCATTCCTCCACGTCCACCATCACCGGCTTTGCCCCGCACATGCTCACGCTCGTTGCCGTGGCAATGAAGGTGAAGGCAGGCACGATCACCTCGTCGCCGGGCCCGACACCGAGGGCCCGCAGGGCCGCATGCAGGGCCGCCGTCCCGGAGTTCATGCCGACCGCATGGTTCACCCCACAGTATCCGGCAAACTCCTCTTCAAACGCGGTCACCTCAGGCCCTGTTGCCAGCATGCCGGTCTTCATCACCGCTGCAACGGCGGCAGCCTCTGCTTCCCCGACCGCGGGTTTTGCAATAGGGATCATTGTTTCGCACCCTCCGGCAGGTCACGGAAGCGTGCAGGCGAGCCGATGGCAAGCATCCGGGGCGGCACATCATGCGTCACGACAGCACCCGCCGCGACAAGCGCCCCTTCGCCGACCACCACACCCGGCAGAATCGTGGCGTTGGCACCGATGGACGCGCCTTTCCTGATGACAGGCCCCTTCAGGTCATCCCCGCCATGCGGCGGGTAGGGGTCGTTGGTGAGCACCGCATTCGGGCCGATGAAGACGTCATCCTCTATCACCACACCGGTCGGTATGTAGACGAGGCTCTGGAGGCTCACATTGTTCCCGATTGTCGTGTTCCCCTCGATGATCGTATTCGTCCCGACCGAGACGCCGTCACCAATGGTCGTCTTCTCCCGGATCATCACATTGTGTCCGGTGGAGAAATTTTTGCCAGCCACGACATCCGCATAGAGTATTGTCCCCGACCGGATGACGCCGTTCTCACCGATGGTCGTCCCGGGAAAATCCTCTCTGCCCATGTACTCGCGTGAGGGGAATCCAAGCACAACTCCATCAGCAATTACGACATCTTCTCCAACCGTATTTCTTCCGTATATTATTGATACCACCACCGTTGTCGGGTTCCCCCGGCAATTCGTATACAGGTATCCGATGTTTATATACATAATCCACGATGTTCTGCCCGTCAACTACCCACGACTAAAGTCGTGGGCTTGCCCTTCCATTTCTCCTCTTTTTGACCAGAGGATCGGAGTGCAATGGGCTGGTTGACAACAGCCCTGG
>NZ_JAAAWJ010000037.1 GCF_009914725.1 Methanogenium sp. MK-MG | reverse complement strand
AGCGTACTGCGGTGAAAGTCGCACGGTACGTTCTTAGAAGGGGGCGCAGGAGCAATCTTGCGTCCCTATTCGACGGATTCAGGATCGACAGAGAACATAGCACCATCTCGTTCTCGAAGATCGGCACAGTCCGTGTTAAGATGCACAGGCCATATGTCGGAAAGGTGAAAGGTATCCTGATCACCCGTTCTGGTGACAAATGGTATGTGACCATACAGGCTGAACACGAAGTTTCTGAGCCGAAGATATGTGGCAGGTCTGTCGGTATTGATGTCGGGCTGAACTCGTTCGTCACCGATAGCGACGGCAGGGTGGTCGAGAATCCTCGATTCTATGAACATTCTCTGGACAGGATCAAAAAATTACAGCAGAGTGTCGCAAGAAAGAAACGGTTCTCAAAAAACTGGAAGAAAGCAAAGAGCAGGCTGAATAAGGCATATGAACGCATCTTCAACCAGAAGAATGATTTTCTGCACAAACTTTCTCGCCAGTATGTCAATACATACGCTGCGGTTTGTGTTGAAAAACTGGATATCAAGGGTCTGAAGGAGAAAGGCAACAGCAAGGGACTGCACAGGAGTATCCACAGTGTGTCATGGGGAAAATTCTATTTTTATCTCTCGTACAAGGCTGAAAGTGCCGGTACGAAACTCATCAAAGTCAACCCCCGAAACACATCACAAATGTGCTCGAATTGTGGAACCATCGTTAAAAAGACACTATCCGATAGAGTCCACGAATGTCCGGATTGCGGATTTGTCGCTGATCGGGATTACAATGCAGCGGTGAACATTCACCGCACGGGGATGGAACAGCCCTTTGAGCCTGTGGAGACAATGCCTCTACATCACGTTTCTGTGATGCAAGTGTTGTCAATGAAGCAGGAAGCCACGCCATTTAGGGCGTGGTAGTTCACTATAACCGAAAATCGGGATGATCAGTGGAACGAAATGCTGTTGGTGTTCCGGACAGAGGTATCAACATGGGGGCATTCTTATGGGCGGGTCCGGGAACACCCGACGAACTCCGGATACCGGTTGTGGTGCTATAAAATATTTTATCATAGCATTTCGTATTACAATGAGTAACTCTTTTATTAAACAGAAATCCACCCATTACTACTACATGAAATTCAGGGGCATCATATCAGTCATTTTCTTCACCGTACTCATCACCTGTGCCGGCACTGCTGCCGCTGCCGGTGGTGCGGAGTCCGGTGTTTTGTTCAGTCTGGAACCGGTCACAGGCGTGGAGGACGAATACATTCTCTCCTGCGACGGTGCAGATGGCGGGCCTGCAGGCGTCTTCGGAACTTTTCCCGGCCCCGTCAGCATCGTCAGCACCACACTTCCTGGGAGCCACTACCGGCTGAACGGCACCACCCTTGCCTGCGCTCTCATCGATGAGGGTAGCTGTTCCCTGCACATCAGATGCGCAGACCTTCAGGCAGGCACGCTCTCTCTTTCGTGGGAGATGTTCACGGATGGTCTTTCCGGAGAAGCAGGGATATCCGTCTCAGATACGGGAGTGGTGTCAGTCCTCAGTCCAGGTGAAACCAGCACCGGGAGTGTCGGGAATCCATCATCAACACCTGTACAGCAGAGTCCCTTTGCCTGCACGCTATTCACGGTGATGGTGTCACTTGCCGCTGCCGGAGCGTATGCCGGCGGGAGAGGAGGGGATTCACGATGAAAACGCCTAGAAGATATCAGTGTGCGTGGCTTGTGCTTCTCATTCTTGGGATGGTTGCAGCAGGACCGGTATCTGCTGCGGGCACAGGTACCCTGCCACTGGATGCGAATGGGGATGCTCTCATCAGCAGTGATGAGCTGGCTGTTTCTGTCCTTGATTATCTGGAAAAGAAACACACCGGGATGGGTGCTGATGCGGGTCAGTACGGAGACCTTGTCGATGGCGCCTATGTCTATACATACTGGAATAAAACCGCAAAGACCGTTCTGGACTCCTCCGGGCAGGCAGTTACCCTGACACGGCCCATACGCCGTGCCGTTGTGATGAACGGAGAGGCTGCAGAGACGATGCGCTCACTTGGATATGACAGCACCAACGTTGTCGGTGTCGGAAAATACATCCTGGATGACCCGGTATTTTTCCCTGAATATGCCGGGATGCCGAACGTCGGCAGTGTCTGGTCGCCGGATTACGAACAGATAATATCTCTCTCCCCTGACGCAGTGTTCATCTATGCGGATTTCATGGACAGCAAAGGTGACGAAATTCAGGAGACGATTCAGTCCATGAACCCCGCAGTGCACGTGCTGCGCTATGACCTCTTTGAACCTGACACCTACGCAAAAGAAGTAGGGCTTCTTGCAGCAGTGGTTGACCGGGAAGACGAGGGGACCCGCTTTGCTGCCTTCTACACCCGGCAGATGGATACCGTCACCGGCAGGGTTGCAGCAATACCGGATGAAGAGCGGGTGCCGGTATACTTTGAGAGTTCGGATGATTTCAAGAGCTGTGCAAAAGGTTCCGGCTATCATGATAAGATCATCATCGCAGGCGGGCAGAATATCTTCGGGAACGCCACACCTGCATACCCGGTGGTCAACCCTGAGTCTGTGCTCTTCGGCAACCCCGCCGTTGTCGTCAAACTGCAGGGGAATGGCAAGCTTGACTTCGGCGGGTATGAGGATGATGACTCTTCAAAGACCACTGAACTGTATGGCAGCCTCATCAAAAGGCCCGGTTGGAAGACCATTCAGGCGGTCAAAGATGGGCGTGTCCATATCATTGACACCGATGTATTTGGTGGTCCGAAACATTTCATCGGTATTCTCTACCTCGCCACATGGTTCTACCCGGATGTATTTGCCGATGTGAACCCTGAGGAAGTCCATCAGGAATATCTCACCACCTATCAGCACAGCATGTACGATGTCACTTCGCACGGGGTCTTTGTCTACCCTGCAGCACATAGTCTGGATGGATGAATGGCATTAACAATTGAAGACTTTACCCGTGAATATTCCCGTATCAAAACGAAACGTCTCTCGTTTTTTCTGGTGGCCGTGGCACTGCTCATCGTGCTCGCAATGGTTGGTATCACGCTCGGGTCGGGAAACCTCTCAATAATGGACTCCTACAGTGCCCTCTGGAAGGGCTTCATGCCGAGGTTGTCAGGACTGATTTCATGGATTCTCACCGGCAGTTGGGCAGAGACTGTATCTGACACCCCGGAGATTGTCATATGGGATATCCGGCTCCACCGGATCCTCTTTGCCCTCGTCGCCGGATTCGGGCTGGCCATTGCAGGTACTATCATGCAGGGAATACTGAGAAATCCCCTGGCAAGTCCATTCACTCTGGGTATATCATCTGCTGCGTCATGCGGTGCCTCGGTAGCAATCATTCTCTTCGCAGGTGTTACACTGGTGAGCGGGAACCTGCTCGTGGTGCTGATGGCGTTTGCCTTTGCGATGATGGCCTCGTTCATCATTTACAGCATGGCAAGGCACAAAGGTCTGAATTCCTCATCTCTCATTCTCGCAGGTATTGCCATCATGTACCTCTTCTCGGCCATCACCTCTCTTATCCAGTACTTCGGGTCATCGGATCAGGCAGCAGCGGTGGTCTACTGGATGTTTGGCTCCCTCGAAGGGACCACCTGGCCGAAACTTTTCATTGTCACAGCAGTCATCGCGATACTGACTCCCTATGTCATCATGCGGGCCTGGGATCTGAATGCACTCGCCGAGGGTGATGAGATAGCAAAGAGCATCGGGGTGCCGGTTGAGCGTACGATGACCGTCTTCATGATGATCTCGTCTGTTATCACTGCGGTGATCATCGCATTCACCGGAACCATCGGGTTTATCGGGCTTGTTGCCCCGCATATCACCCGCATGGCAATCGGTAATGACCACCGGTGGCTGGTGCCGGCGTCAGGCCTCGTCGGCGCTGCGATTCTCCTCGGCGCAGACAACCTCTGCCGGACCCTGATATATCCATCAGTGATCCCGGTGGGGATTATGACAGCGTTTCTGGGTGTGCCGTTCTTCCTGTATTTATTCTTAAGACGGGGTGATACCGGATGGTAGTGGTATCGGTCAACGACCTCTCCTACACATACCGGAAGAAGCCGGTATTCTCCGGTATCTCCTTTGAGGCAGCAGAGGGTGAGGTGCTGGGGCTGGTAGGGCCAAACGGTTCAGGGAAGACCACGATGATCAAATGTATCGACGGCATCCTGCATCCGCAGGGTGAGGTCCGGGTCTTTGGTGATCCCATCTCATCCCTGCACCGGATGGAGATTGCCCGGAGGATTGCCTATGTGCCGCAGTCCTTTCCGGAAGGCCTCTCATCAGTGGTCTTTGAAACGATTATGATGGGCAGGCGTCCCTACCTGAACTGGCAGACCGGCCCGGAGGATGAGGAGAAGGTCTATCATGCGATGAAGATGCTGGGTGTCGAGGACTTTGCCTTCCGGAAGATAAAAGAACTCTCCGTGGGGGAACGTCAGCGGGTGATGATTGCACGTGCTATTGTCCAGGAGACTCCCATCATTCTGATGGACGAACCCACAAGCAGTCTTGATGTCAGGCACCAGATGGAGGTGATGGAGGTGGCACGGAACCTTGCGGTAGAGAAGAATATCACGGTTCTGATCTCCCTGCATGACCTCAACCTCGCGGCACGTTACTGTGACCGGATTGTCATGTTTAAAGAGGGGGCCCTGTATGGATTCGGGACCCCGGATGAGGTGCTCAGGGAGGATGTCATCGAACAGGTGTATGGCATCGAAGCCCGGATTTACCGTGACGGAGACTGCCCCTATATCATTCCCGTGCGCCCGGTTTCACGCGGCCGCACTGAAGAGTAACAAGTCCTCTGACGGGCCGGAACTTTCCTCTCTTTTTGTAATTTGGATATTCATTATGGGGAGTAATCCCCTTTGGGAATCTGGGCGTTCTTTATTGGGAGAAATATAGGGTCGGAACGATATTGGCCAGAATGTTCTGCCACCATTGCCAAAAAAGAGATAGAAGTTATTCAAGGATCAGCTGGCAGTCCTGCAGGGCAGAGACCCAGTATCCCCTGCCGGGAACAAAGTCTGTCACCGGATCATATCTTCCCTCTGACGGGTTATACGTGTAATATGTGTTCACCAGTGCGCCTTTGGGGCTCGTGCATGCATGGCTGCATGGGGTGGTGAGGGAGGCCCCGGTAATTCCGCCTGCACGGGAGTGGGTAAATCTACAGGATGTAGCGTCCTTTCGTGTTGGGTTGGTGCCGGCCCATCCCTCGCCGTGCAGGTTCTCATTTCCTTCAGCTACCCAGTACTGCGTGACATGGCCGTCACCTGTGGCGACTGCCGCGACTACCATTACAGCATATACCCGCCCGTCAAGGGAGTTCCCCTCCTCTCCCCTGCTTGTTGTGACACGGACAGTATTTTTTCCCTCGCGGAGGACGTCCCCTGCATCAGAGGCGATAAGGTATGTCCCGTGGCTTGATGAATAAACATTCTCCTGCACGTCTTCATCCCCGTAGAGGGTGTATCTTGTTTTTTTGATATTATTGGCCGAGATCTCTGTCCAGCCCGAATACTGTTCTGTCCCGCCCCATACCGCAGTGTATATCCGTGCCCAGGCAGGATCTGACGGGAGGGTGAATGTCACCTCAACCGGTGGTTCAGAGAGTCCGTATGTGCCGAATGTCAGAAGATCGCCTTCTATTTCCCCCTGTGCGGCCACTTCGAGTGGTATTCCCTCAAATGTATAGAGTGCTGATACCGCAGGAATGGTGCATGCAAGGAATCCTGCGGCCAGAAAAACTGACAATATTTGGCGAAGGTGCATACGTATAGTTGAATTTTTCATCAATATTAGAATTATTGTACATATTTGTCGTACAGTCTGGTGCTGGGTGGGCACCATTCTTCACACCTGAGATCCGGTGCTGTCCGCATACCGGGCAAAAATGGGCATCGCACTCCCCTCAGATGAGATACTGTCTGTCTCTTTCTTTGTTTTCCCTGCACCACCCCGCCGGGCACAACCTAATATCTCCTCGGGTAGAATATCGGGTATCTATGTCACTCAAGACACTCCTCGTTACTCCCGCGGGAAAGGAGAAGGTCTGGGATGTTCCCGGCAGGAATCCACCGGATGCACTGCGGGCGGCAGATGCCTTTACCGGTCGGTTCGCCCGTCGGTGTGCCCAGTATGCCCGTATCCACTACCCGAAGGACTGGGTGATTCTCTCGCCAAACTTTGGATATCTCCTGCCGGATGATGAGGTCCGCGATTATCGCAATGATGAATTCGGGGAATACAGCCTCGAATTTGATACCATCCGTGAAAATGCCGAGTATGATGGACTCCTTGGATATGATTCTGTCATATTCCTTGGCAACCGTGAGGACTACGGGGGGTACATTGATGTCGTCAGGCAGACATTTACCGGCAGCTGGGTAGAGGTGCCTCTTGAGCATGTCACATCAGGGGGTGAGATGCTGGGCCATCTCGTTGACTCTCTCACGCGGGGGACTCCCCTGCGCAGCAATATCATTCATCTCTCCCGGATACGGGTTGGGGGCCTCTTCGGGGAACTGACCCATGACATCTCTCTGTTTCCGGAAGATTCCCTCTCTATTATCACTGCCCCGAACGGCTACGGGAAGACGACCATTCTCCGGATACTCCGGGCTGTCTTTATGGGCAATGTCGATGAACTGCGGACCCTGCCATTTTTATCCGCTGAACTGGAGTTTATCCGGGATGACTGCCCTGTGCCGGATGTCCGTGACACGCTTCTGATTGAAAAGCATCAGAGTTCGCAGTTTCCGCTGAGAATTGACATATCATTTGCCTATACGCATGGCGCGGACGGAAAGGAGCGGCATTTTGTGCTCAAAGACGGAGAGTATGACAGTGAAGTGGTATCAACAAAACTTGCGGGCATCATCCCACCGGTGCCGGTGAAGTATATCTCTGCCCAGCGTCTCTGGCATGACCGGAACAGGAAGAAGGGCAACTCCGGTGATCTTCTGGCCTCGTATGACCGTAATCATGAGGGAGCATACGAACTTACGATCCTCGCGTATGCAGACGATGTAATCCGGCGTATTCAGGCACTTCTCACCGATTATGCCTCAATTGCACAGGAGCTGGATGCTACATACCCTGCCCGTTATCTGCAGGCACTGGGAGACGGTGGCCTGACCCCCTCAGCGGCAGAGATTGAGACCGATCTCTGCTGCCTGCAGAAAGAGCGGGAATCGTTTGAAACTCTGGGATTTCTGCCGTATACCCGGCTTGATGACGGGGATGTGATGATTACACCCGGGAAAATTGCGGATGATCCGGGTGTCAGGACAGCGATTTATCTGTATGTCGCTGATTCACGAGAGAAATATCAGATATTCGGGGGACTGAAACAGAAGATCGATCTCCTGGAGGAGATCATCAACACGCTCTTTTTAAATATCGATCTTACCGTTGACATCGAGAGCGGTTTTCTTCTGAAGTTTATGGGGCGTGATCCAGTACCGCCGGAAGCACTCTCCTCAGGCGAACAGAATCAGCTGGTGATGTATTATGACCTTATTTTCAAGACTGATCCCGGCACACTGGTACTCATTGATGAACCCGAAATCTCCCTGCATGTGGTCTGGCAGCGACAGTTCCTGGACACCATTCTGGGTATCATCGAGATCACGGGTTCGGATTTCATTCTCGCCACCCATTCTCCGCAGCTGATTCACACGCACTGGGACAAGACCATTGACTTATCGGGGAACTATCCGGATGAAGGGTAAGAACCGTCGGTTTGCCGGGTATCGCCTGGAGGATATATGGGCTGACCCCGATGAAATCCAGGGCATGATTGAGATGATGGAGATGACCTATCCTGGTATGGGTGGAAAAGTCTTTGTGATCACTGAAGGGCCTTATGACCTGGAGGTATATGACCGTTGTTTTAACACTGACACCTGTATACTCAGGATTGCAAACTCAAAGGAGAATGTCTGTGATATTGTGGAAGGAATATGTGCGGGGAATGCACAATCCACTGCAGACGGAGATGAGCATTGCAGCACCAGGGGTGAACGCTGTATCATCGGCATCATTGACCGTGATTATTCCCACTTTGATTGTTCGTTGAAAGAGAGAAAGAATATCTTCCTGACCGATACCCATGATCTGGAGACGATGCTCATTGCGTCCGGTGCCCTTGAGAATATCATTGAACACTTTGAGAGGATTTCACTGCCGCAGACATTTGCCCAGAAGGCCTATGGGTCACTGCGTCAGGGAGACCTGCGGATGGCACTGGCAGGAGCCGCCCGCTACCTGGGTCTGGCAGTCTTTGTGAACAATCAGGCCGGTTTTAATATTACGTTTAAGCACATCAACTGCAAGAAACGGGACGTATTCTCGCGTTTTGTCAGTGCGGAGACGCTTGAATGTGATACCGATGCCCTGAAAAAAGTTATTCGTGAGAAGAATGCAGAACGGGGAGAGGAGTTCATTGATGTGTTTGAACGGATTGTCCGTGACTCCGGCGGGTATTATTTTGAATATCCATGGCATATCTGCCGTGGACATGACCTGATCTGTGTCCTTTTACGTGACCTCAACCTGCGCTATTCCCCGCGTGACGGTGAACAGATAGGAGGCCGTGATCTCGAACGCCTCCTGCGGCGCAATTATCATGCGGTGTACTTTGCAGAGACTGACCTTTGCATACAGATTCGTGACTGGGAGGAGGGGACGTTTGGCAGGGGTGTGTCACGCATCTTCTCTCCTCAGATATACCGTGCGTTGTTGTCAAAAACAACGGTCTGAATATTTGAAACGGAGCTACTCTCTCTTACTCCCCCCAGTTGTTTGTCATCCTTCTCCCACCCTTTTTCCCTCTCTGTATTGGGGAATCGGGGGGCAGAACAGACGTATTTTCTGGTCATCGTTTCTGCCGGAAAAATACGGTTGTAATGCCGGTTATTTGTGAAAAATATGGATTATCATGGACTATTAAGGGCCCTGTATTTCTGGATATTTTCGGAGGATGTATGGCATCTCCCGACCGGGAACGGCCCACTCCGGGCTTCTGTGTGGATGTATTTTTCAAGGCACAGGGTTTCAGGATCTGTAATTTAGCGGGTATTTGTAGGGCTTTTCAGAAATCGTTCACGGAATGATGGGGATTGTAGATCATTGTCATGGCAGAATCCCTGTTTGACAGGATCTACGCGAGAGTGCCGCCGACATCAGACCGGGAGACGCAGATAAGAACGCAGACACGGCTACTGATATTTCCGGTTCGGAAAAGATGTCGGAAAAGATGTCGGAAAAGATGTCGGAAAAGATGTCGGAAAAGACTGTATCCAGCATATTACCGCTATCGTTGATTACACCTGATCTGACTATCTTTTGATATTGCTGATGATTTAAAGGTAATAACACGGACCGGCCTCACAGTATGCCCCATCCTGTCTGCCTGGTTTCAGGGGTGCCCGTGGCGGGCCAGTCTCTGCATTATTTTCTTCCCGGCCCGGAGATCTTTTCATTTATTCACCCGGTTTTCACCCGCGAAATGAAAACAAAGAGGCTTCGGGCAAATCCCGTATTGGAGTTAATTCTTCCCAACAAGTACAATATAGAGATATATGTACAGATAGGAAGGGATATTTTCATGTGTTCGGGGGAACATTCAGCACGTCTGATTATTTTGCAGGGGTGGGTCTGTGTCCCTGTGATTCAGGAATGAGTGAAAACGAAGAGATGGATATGATATGCACATCAAAACGACCCGGTAAATGTCTTAAACGGGGGATATGCTCATATTGACCCGAAATGATAAGCAAAGAAACCGTATGAAAAGGTGAAAGAACACCGGCTGAATATGGGAAACGGGCACCCCTCTCTTTCTTCCCTGTTGTTTTTCACCCGCCACCCGCCCTTTTTGATCCATGTTATGGGATAATCGGGGGGCAGAACGAACGTATTTTCTGCGTATGGTTTCTGCCGGAAAATGACGGCGATAATACCGGTTATTTGCGAAAATTATGGAGTATCGCGGACTATTAAGGGGTCGCTGTTGACGGATATTTTCAGAGGATGTATGGCATGTCCCGGCTGAGAACGGCCCGCTCCGGGCTTCTGTGTGGATATTATTTTCGGGGCACAGGGCTGAAGGATCTGCGATTTAACGGTTATTTAACCACCTGTGCCGGAATGTTTTCCAGAATGGCGAGAACAGTATTTCCAAGCTGCAGGAGACGGCCACCGTTTTCAAAAAAGAAATATTATTGGATATTAGAGTAATTATCCTCAATGTCATCGATACCAGTGTGCCGCAGATCCATGAGTTCAAGGATGACGGCATCTGAGAAGATCATGGCCGCAGTCTCAAAGAGTGAGCCTGTGGGGGCTTTCGGATTGTAGGCCACGCCTGACCGGTGTTCACCGGTGATCTGCCGGATGGCAAAGTCTGAGGGGAACCCTTCTTCGTCATACTGCCGGCTGTCGAGGATCACCGTCAGGTCGGCTGTCGCTGCCATGGCAGAATCCCTGCGTGACGTGATCAACGCGAGAGTGCCGCCGACTGCCTTGGCGGTCTTACAGATGTCGGTGATGGAATGCGTCTCACCAGACCCGGAGAAGGTAACAAGCAGGTCACCGTTCTGCATTGCCGGTGTAATCGTCTCACCGACGACATAACTCTCCATACCAAGATGCATCAGCCGCATTGCAAATGCCTTTGCAATCAGCCCGGACCGCCCGGCGCCGGCGACATAGATCCGGGGAGCGGTCAGAAGTGCCTGCATAAACTGCTGTCCTTCTTTGTCGGATACCGTATCTGCGACAGAACCCGCTGCAGAGGCGATCATCCGCATTAATTCCTGAATACTGTAGGACGTTGCCATGTTTTTCACATAGATATTGGCTGTGATATATGAAAATGATCTTTATGGTATCTTTGCATCCGCTAAAAAGAGGATACTATCTCGTGCCGCAGCGCTGGTATGCCTGTTTTAACTGCCTCATCCCTTTTTCTATCTCCTCTTCTGTCGCAGCAGAGAAGTTCAGGCGGAAGGTATTGCGGCCGCCGCCTTCCGCATAAAAAGGCACGCCGGGGAGTACTGCCACCTGCTCTTTGAGGCATGCCTGGAAGAGGGCCATTGAGTCCTTCCCTTCAGGCATGGTGGCAAGCATGAACATACCTCCTTCCGGAGTGGTATGGGTAACGTCCGGCAGCAGGTCATCCAATAAATCGCACATCTGCCGGCAGTTCTTTTTGTAGACCCGCCGCACCCGTTCGAGATGGCCTTCATAGTCATGGGTGGTGAGGTAACGGTAGATCACCGCCTGTGAGAGTGCATTCGGGTGGAGGTCTGCTGCCTGCCGGACGGCATCAAATTTTTCAATGACCGGAGCCGGTGCATAGATCCAGCCGATGCGCATACCGGGTGAGACGGTCTTTGAAAATGACCCGCTCATCACTCCGCATTCCGGCGCGTAGGCCTTTACCGGTATGCGCGGTCTGCCGTCGAATGCGAGTTCGCCAAAGGCATCGTCTTCGTAGAAGATGGTATCTGTCTCCCGGCAGCATTCCGCACACTCTCTCCGGGTGGCATCGGTGTATGCAGTCCCGGACGGGTTCTGGAAATTTGGTATGCCATAGAAGAATGCAGGTCTTTCTTCCCGGCAGAGAGAGGAAAAGGCGGCCATGTCCGGTCCATCTTCGGTGATCTCAACGGTTTTGAAACGGGGCTGGTAGTAACTGAAGGCCTCAATCGCTCCAAGATAACCGGGCCGTTCCATCCCGACCACGGTGCAGGGATCCACAAGTATCTTTGCTGTCAGATCCAGGCACTGCTGGGATCCGTTTGTGATGCGTATCTCATCTGCGGTGGCGGGAATTCCCAGACGGGAACGATAGCGTTTGGCAATATATTCCCGCAGGGGGAGGTATCCGTCGGTCGTCGTATACTGGAGTGCCGCCTCTCCTTCGTCTGCAAAGACGGCTGCTGCGGCATCGCGGATACCCGCCACGTCAATGAGGGAGGTCATCGGCAGGCCGCCTGCAAAGGAGATGATTTCCGGGTCACGTGATACTGCAAAGAGCCGGTCCAGGAATGATTCCGGGGCGGCGTCAAGCCTGCGTGCAAACTGGTAGTTCATGGATGTATCTCTCGTATACCGTCTGCGTGCGAGATACTAAAACCAATCCGATACGGATAGGTGCAGCAGAACGATCCCGTCTTTGCCGGGAGGAATTAAGAAAAAAAAGATTATGCGAGGTAGTCAGCAGGTTCAGGAATATTCTCTTTGAGGCCTTTGCGCTTCCTGATCTCCTTTACTACTTCCTTGAGCATGCCACCCGGCACAGTCTCGAATCCGGCGAATTCTGTAGACCACATGGCACGTCCTTCTGTTGCTGACCTGACATCGCCTGCGAACCCGAAGAGTTCTGCAACCGGTGCCTTTCCGATGACGGTGATGGTGTCACCTTCGGACTGCATGTCAAAGACCTGACCACGACGTCCCTGGATCTGGGCAGTTGCTGCACCCATGTGGTCCTGTGGGACGGTGATCTGGAGAATCTGCATGGGCTCGAGGAGTGAAATGCCGGCCATCAGAAGACCGCCTTTCACTGCACCACGGACAGCAGGAATGACCTGTGCCGGGCCACGGTGAATGGCATCCTCGTGGAGCTTTACATCCACAAGACGGATCTTCACATTCTGGACCTGCTCATTTGCAAGAGGGCCACCTGCGAGTGCTTCACGCCATGCTTCAAGGACAAGTTCCATGGTTTCATTCAGATTCTGGATACCCTTGGTCATGTCGAAGAACATGTTGGTGCCCTGGATTGCAGTCAGGTTCTTTGCCTCGTCCTTGTCAAAGCCTGCTTCAAGGAGTGCGTCACGGCGCTCCAGTGCAGGGAGATTCATGGTGATATCTCCGTCTTTGAGTTTCTGGACGACTTCTTCAGAGAGAGGCTCGAACTCGAGATAGAACCGGTTGTGGCGGTTTGGTGACTTTCCTTCGATCGGGCCTACGCTACCGGTGATCGTCTCACGGTATACCACAATCGGCGGGGTGGTCACAATCTCAACACCCTTATCACGGGCGATACGGTGGGTGATGATCTCAAGGTGCAGTTCTCCCATACCGGAGATCAGGTGTTCTCCGGTCTCCTCGTCGATGTTCACGAGAACGGTCGGGTCTTCCTTTCCGACCTGGCGAAGCACGGTCACAAGCTTCGGGAGATCCTTCATGTTCTTTGCTTCAACAGCAACGGTCATGACAGGCTCTGAGTAGTGCTTGAGAGACTCAAAGGTCTGCATCTCCATCATGGATGAGACAGTGGAACCGACAATTGCGTCTTTGAGGCCGGTGACAGCGGCGATATTTCCGGCATTCAGTGACTCGACCTCAATACGCTCTGCACCCATGAAGATACCAACCTGGGTGAGGCGGTTGACGTTCTTTGCAGTATCCATGACATACAACTCGTTTCCACGCTTCAGGGTGCCGGAGAAGAGACGCCCGGTGGCGACCTCGCCTGCGTGCGGGTCAAAGGATATGTCTGTTACCATCAGGCAGACGGGGCCTTCAGGATCACAGTTGAGCATTGCCTGACCTTCTTTGGTCGTCTTGTCTCCGTGCTGCCAGATGATCGGCACACGGCGTTTCTGAGCATCGAGGGGGTCAGGGAGTTTGTTTACCACCATATCAAGGACAACTTCACACAGAGGGCTTGATTTGGCGAGTGTCTTCATGTCCCCTGCCTTACAGCAGTCATATACGTCCTTGAATGAGACGCCGCTCGTCTTCATGTACGGGATGGAGATTGCCCAGTTGTAGAGAGCGGAACCGAATGCGACGGTACCTTCTCCTGCATCGAGTTTCCAGCCGTTCTTGTAGGCCTCTTCGCTCATGCCCTTGATGAGCTTATTCACCTTGTCAATGACCTTTCCGAGGCGGACCTGCATCTCGACTTCATCGACCAGCAGTTCGTTGATCAGGCGATCCACTTTGTTGATAAAGAGAACGGGTCTGACTCCTTCCTTCAGGGCCTGGCGCAGGACAGTCTCTGTCTGGGGCATCGTGCCCTCAACTGCGTCTACAAGCACAACAGCACCGTCAACCGCACGCATTGCACGGGTAACGTCACCGCCGAAGTCCACGTGACCCGGGGTATCAATCATGTTGATGAGGTACTCTTTTCCCTCATACTCGTGAACCATCGATACGTTTGAGGAATCGATAGTGATACCGCGTGCCTGTTCCTCCTCATCGGAGTCCATCCAGCATGCCTTTCCGGCAATCTCTTCACTGATCATCCCTGCTCCGGCAAGGAGATTGTCAGAGAGGGTCGTTTTCCCGTGGTCAATGTGTGCGACAATACCGATGTTCCGGATCTGTTCCGGCTGACTCATCAGTGTTGTGACCCGCTCGACCATTTTTCGCCTTCGCGTCATAATAATTCTCTAAAAAAATATTGGGTTTTATCGTGCAGACTTTGCCACACGTTCGCGTTCTTCTTTCTTTCCGACAGAGTAGCAGCGGACATCACCGCTTGCTGCTGCAATGAGTTCGTCTGCAAGGACATTTGCTGCCGGTTTCTTCTTCTTGTGGGATGCCTGGCTCACGCCACGTGCAATGAACATCAGTCCGGTGTCAACACGGCGCTGGGGAGCGGTATCGACCGACTTGGGGACATTGATGCCACCGTACTTCAGACGGACGGTCTCCTCGCGGGGACCTGCATTTGCCAGGGCATCAATGAGAATCTGCACCGGGTTCTTCTTTGTCTTCTTGTAGACAATGTCGAATGCATCCTTGACGATGCGGGTGGTGAGTTCTTTCTTGCCGGTATTTTTCTCTGTCTGCATGAGCTTGTTAATCAGACGCTCGACGATGAGCATATGACTCTTTGCAAACTGTGTGCCTGCAAGCTTTCCGCAGGAGTGTGGCACAATCATAGACTGGGTGCTGATGTAGCGAACCAGACCCGGGTCTTTGATCTCGACTTCTGAGAGATCCCACTTGTTGAAGAGCAGGTGTCCGGGGGTAACCGGTGTCTCTTCAACCGGTGCGTCCACGACTGCTTCTTCGACAGCAACATCTGCCTGAATATTTTCTTCTGTCATGATGATCACCTGCGCGGTTTCTCCTTCTTGCCAGTGACCATTTCACGGAGACATACATTGTTTACTTCAATGACCTGGTATCTGACACCAGGAATATCTCCCTTGGAACGGCCGAGACGACCGCCGATGCCCTCGATGGTGACTTCATCGTGTTCATCGATGAAGTTGATGGCACCGTCGCCGACTGCAAATGCGGTAACCTGGCGGCCGTTTTTGATCAGCTGAACACGGACACATTTCCGGATAGCTGAGTTCGGCTGTTTTGCCTCGACTCCGACCTTTTCAAGAACAATGCCCCGGCCCTGCGGTGCACCTTCGAGTGGGTCTGACTTAATGTCGAGACCGAGCTGGCGGCGTGCATAGTTGGTGTCGCGCCACCTGTTATCCTTGGCAACGCGTTTACATTTCCGCGCTGCAAATTTCCCGTTTCCCATTTAATTTACCTCAGTTTTTCAGCATGGGCCTCAGGATGACCTTACAGCTCACGCTTGTGTTCGAAATTGATATTCTATTGTGACTGAGATGGGTAGAATCAATCCCTGCCCGCATTCCCCGAAATTCTTGATTTCTGAGATATTTGGGTGATCTCCCATCCATCCCCGCCGCTGTCACCTGATATACCAGATTTCTGCCTATATATTTACACAGGGTAACTAATAAATACTGTCGTGTGGGTGCGTATCTCTCTGCCCTGGTGGTGCGCGCTATATGGGCCGGGCGCAGTGCACTGCCGGACGGTCTGCCATGGGGGTGGTACCCCTACGGCAGTCATCATATAGTATCCTCACCCATGCTGTTTCATAGCTATGAGCATGACAATATACAAGGAGGCATATTTTGAGGCAAGTCATCGCCTCCTCAATTATACCGGCAAGTGCTACCGCCTGCACGGGCACCAGTGGCGCGTTGAAGTCTGGATCACAGGAGAGGTTGACGCTGAGTCACAAATTCTTGTGGACTATAACTGTATCAAACAGGTGGTGAACCGGTTTGATCACGAGGTCATCCTCAATCGCAAGGACCCGATGGCTGAGTGTCTCTCTGCCTTCCAGGAGGTCATTACAACAGAGGGTGACCCGACATCAGAGAATCTTGCGCGCATCATTGCAGGGATGATAGATGAATCCTGCACTGCGGAAGGCATCCCTGCCTCTGTGACAAAGATCCGTGTCTGGGAGTCCACATCCTGCTATGCCCAGCTCACCTTTGATGTCATATGAACATCATCGAGATATTCTCTTCCATATCCGGTGAAGGTCTCAGGCAGGGTCTTCCGGCCACGTTCATCCGCTGTGCCGGGTGCAACCTCCAGTGTGCCTGGTGTGATACCCCTGAGTCACAAGGTGCCGGGACCGGGATGAGCATAGGGGAGGTAGTCTCTGCAGTCTCCGCAGGCATGCCCCGCTATGTCATCATCACCGGTGGAGAACCCCTGCTGCAGAAAGAGGAATTAACAGCACTTCTTGTGGCCCTCCGGGATGCGGGTTACTGCATCGAAATCGAGACGAACGGCACACTCCCGTTCACGGATGTGCAGGAATTCGCCACGGTGAGCATGGACATCAAGTGCCCGTCTTCCGGTGAGGAGTCAGACGTTGCCCTGCTTGCCGATCTCCGGCCTGAGGATTCGGTGAAGTTTGTCGTCATGGACCGCACCGACTGCCTGTATGCACAAAAGGTAATTGAGTCCCATGATATTGCAGGCACCGTCTTCATCTCACCTGTCTGGGGGGGGAATTACCGTGAGATTGCAGATTTTATTCTGGAAGAGGGAATTGAAGCACGCTTTCAGCTGCAGCTGCACAAATCCATCGGGGTGAAATAAGATGAAAGCGGTCTGCCTGCTCTCGGGCGGGATGGACTCCTCCACACTTGCCTATGTGGCACGGGATATGGGATATCATATCATCGCCCTGCACCTCCGCTACGGCCAGCCGACCGAAGACGCAGAGTATGACTGTGCCCGAAAAATCGCCGCATCCCTGGATGCAGAGGAGTTTCTCACTGTGAACCTGGACTATCTCCGCAGTATCGGGGGGTCCAGCCTGACGGATGATGCACTGACAATCGGGGATCATACAGGGGTTGAAGAAGGCCTCCCGAATACCTATGTGCCGTTCCGGAATGCCAATCTCATTGCCATTGCCACCTCGCTTGCGGAAGCCCGCGGGGCAGAGGCGGTATTCATCGGCGTGCAGGCATCGGATTATGCCGGTTACCCGGACTGTCGCCCCCAATTCATCGATGCATTCCAGCAGGTGATCGATACCGGGACTGCTGATGCAACGCAGATCAAACTGATGGCACCGTTTGTCACGATGTCCAAAACAGAAATCCTGAAACAGGGTTTTGCCCTCGGGGTGCCGTATGGGGACACCTGGTCGTGTTACCGGTCCGGTGCACCGGCCTGCGGCACCTGTGACTCCTGTCATTACCGCCTGGCGGCCTTCCGTGAGGCAGGAATTGAGGACCCAATCCCCTATGAGGTGCGGGAATGAGCGACATGCCGGTTCCCGGAAAAAAGAAGATCACCCTGGAGACGGTGACCGTTACCCTGCCGTCCGGTGCGGTGAAGGAACGGCGTGTCGTCCATCCGGGCCACGCGGTTGCGATGCTGCCCATTGATGGGGATTTCTGTTATCTCGAACGGCAGTACCGTTTTGCCGTCGGTGAGTGGATCTATGAGGCCCCGGCAGGTACGATTGACCCCGGCGAAACGCCGGAAGAGACAGCATACCGTGAATTAATTGAGGAGACCGGTATGGCAGCAGAGACCCTTATCCACCGGGGGAAAATATACCCGGCACCGGGATACACCGATGAGGTGATATATCTCTTTGAGGCACGCGGCCTCTCACCTTCGGATGCCTATGGGATGGATGAGGACGAACAGATTGAGGTGGTGAAAGTCTCCCTGTGCGAGATGGAGGAGATGATCCTGGATGGGCGTATCATTGACGCAAAGACCATCTGCCTCGCCTATCATCATTTCCGTGGGCAGACGGGTTTATGAGGGCCGCGTCACGAAGAAAGCAGGCAGGAAGCCCACGACTTTAGTCGTGGGAGGAATGCCGTCAGAAAGGTATATGCATATACAGGGCCAGTGACTCTGTATCCATGCTACTGACTGTGAAGGTCAAACTCCTTTCAGACCAGGAACAACACGATGCTTTGTTAAAAACAATGGAACGATTCAACGAAGCATGTAATTTCATTTCTGACGTA
>NZ_JAAAWJ010000036.1 GCF_009914725.1 Methanogenium sp. MK-MG | reverse complement strand
CCTGTTCATTTGTCGCCGATTTCCACCAGATCCTGACATACGGCGGAATCTACTGCTACCCGGCAGCCCGGGGAAAACCCGAAGGAAAACTCCGGCTGGTCTTTGAGGCAAACCCCATCGGTTTCATCGCAAAACAGGCAGGCGGAGCAATCAGTGACGGTACACAGGATCTCCTTACGGTTATGCCAAAAAAACCGGATCACCGCACGCCGATTTACGTGGGAAGCAAAAGTCTCATTGATGCAGCAGATTCCTGCATGAAAGAGGATAGTTAAATACATCTCTCAACAACCACACGCGGCAGGAAGAGATCTCTCCCATCCTGTCACACACATATAGTCCAAAGAAAAGTTTAACTATATTATAACCCCACTTAAATGAAGATGGTAAACAGTATTGTCCTCCCGATCAAGAAAGTATTCGCTCTCGTGGATTCTCAGATTACTGTTGAAATTAAAGACGATCAGCGGATGCTTCATGGGCGGCTTGTTGCAGTGGACGAGCACCTGAATATACAGATGGACCAGACGAGTGAATATACAAACGGCCAGAGAGGAAGGACACTGGGAACTGTTGTTATCAGGGGAAGCAACATTTTGACAATTGCACCAGTCCTTTAGAAAGGCTTAGTAATATGACAGACCTTGCAGAAAAAGCACTCAGAGAAATTCAGTCGCATCCGGAGGGAGTACTCCAGAGTGAACTCTGGAAACTGCTCGAAATCGACAGCAGGAAATGCTCGCGTGTCCTGAAAGGGCTCCTTGACGACGGGAAAGTTGAACGGATTGAATACCGGAGAGAAGGCCAGAGGACCTACCTCCTGAAAGCAAAAAGACCTGCAGTTGACCCGGCGCTTCTGATTGCAGGCGGAGAACTCCTTCCCTGCATCTGCTGTGAAGAAGAGTGCAAAGTGCTTGTCTGCCCCATGCTCCTCGACTGGATGTACCAGCTCGCTCTCGAGGACTACGAAGATAAATAGAAACATTTATCTCCTTATTTTTTCTTTGATCACAGCATGGCCGATGAGAGTGAGCGTGCAGTATCGGAGGTGACAGGACACCTGCTGATGGTGATCATCATGGTAATCGCCGCCATCATTATCCTGCAGTCTGTCCATATGCCTGAACTTGACTGGGAATACACCGAACAATACACCGAACCCCCGGTCATATTCAGCATCACCTCCATCAAGAGTATATCACCGACTTTTGAAAGTCGGATCTTACTGAGAAATATTGTCAAAAAAGATTTTAAGAACAGGGAGCTCTCCGCAAAGATATACCGCAACGGTGAGCTACTCCCCTGCACCATTGAGACACTAAACACCCATGAATTCACTTCTACTGTCCATTACGGAGCAAAATTACTCTGGGGACAGGGTGGGTCCGGTGACCTATGGAACTATAACCAGATGCTGGGAATGGACCTGTCAGACAGGTTCATTCATCCGGGGGACATCATCAGGGTCGACATTATCGAAACAGCAACCGATACCGTGATTTCACGGGATTCCATGGAAGCATAACCTTTCCTCAAAAAAGAGGTTCATATACATTCAGCAACAAAATTTGCGCAATGAAGGTAAACCTCAAACGGTATGGACTCTACCTCGTCAGATGGCAGTTATCCACGCCAATTCTTGCAGGAGTGGGCATCATACTTGCATCGATGGGTGCCCTTATAGCGGCAATTGTGGCAAACCTGATTGGCGGCCTCATGTTCTTCTGGGTTGACCGTTTCATCTTCACATCAGATACTCTGGATGCGCAGTGGGAAGTAAAGGAGAATATCAGCTGTGTTGACTGCGGAAAAGTAACACGGGGATACCGGCTGGTCAGGGCAGAGTCCTATGACCGCTCAGATGATCCGGAACCGGAGTTCAGGTGCGAAGAGTGTTCCATCAGAAAATCAGAGGAACTGAAACACCAGGGACATAACCACTGATCTGTTGCAGATATGCACCGCAGGAACCTTCAAGTCTATAACAGAGTGGAGACAAAATCTATATACAATGGTTATCGACCGCAGTCAGGTCTGTATCTTTATTCCGACCCTTAACGAGGAGCCGACAATCGGAGAACTCATATCCCGGTTCAGGGAACGGGGGTATTCCCATATTTTTGTAATGGACGGGAACAGTAGCGACAGGACTGCAGAGATTGCAGAAAAAGCCGGTGCTGAAGTGATGCTTCAGCAGTCACGCGGCAAGGGAAATGCGATCATCGAGAGCATTGAACACTTCCGGTTTCCGTACATCCTGATGCTGGACGGGGATATGACCTATCTCCCGGAAGATGCGGAACTGATGCTGGAACCCCTCTTTGCGGGGTGTGACCATGTCATCGGAAACCGGCTTGAGTTTCCGGATAAAGATGCACTCTCACGCCTCAATCTCTTTGGCAATAAGGTCATAAATGATCTCTTCCGGATGGCCCATGGCCGCTATCTGGCCGACATCCTCTCCGGATACCGGGCATTCACGCTTGAAAGCATCCGGCAGATGCACCTCAGAGAAGAGGGATTTGGAATCGAGACCGAGATTGCATCCGAGTCCATCCGCAACCAGCAGAAGATACAGGTGGTCCCCGTTCATTATGTGAAACGGCCTGGGACAGCTACAAAACTCCGGCCATTCCATGACGGGGCAAAAATAATATCAACCCTTTACCGCCTTGCAAAACGCAGCAACCCGATGTTTTATTTTGGCATGATCGGCGGTGTCATCAGCATTCTGGGTGCACTGACAGGTATCTATGTCGTATATGAATGGCTGAACGGTATCGAGCACCTGCCGCTCACCATCCTCACGGCCCTTCTCATCATGGGAGGCATTCAGGTCTTTATGTTTGGCATCCTGAGCGACATCATGCTTGCAAACCAGCAGGAGCTCAGGCGCGAAATTCAGAGCATTAAATATCAGAAGCCGCCGCAATAGACAGTATCCGTGCGGCATGCTCGGCAACGGCCGTCAGAATATATGCATCCACGAGCGTTTCTGCCCGCGCAAAGGTTCCATGACCCCGTGCAATGACGAGAGGGGAAGAGACCAGCGCGGCTGCAATATTCTCTGCAAGTGTCTCTGTCCCCGGTTCCCCGTCAACGACCGGAATCTCCGGCAGGAGCATCTTCCCCTCACTGTCAACCGGAACAATGGTGTCACAGGCAAGCGAGAGCGCCACAGCATACGGTGGATGGGCATGGACAATGGCCGCTGCATCTGTTCCCCGGTAGACCTGCAGGTGAACACGGTATTCACTGGATGCACCTGCACCTGCAACACCCTCATCCGAGACAAAGACCAGCCGGGCAGGGGCATCCAGAAACGAACCTGTCGGGGTTATTTCAAATCCGCCTTCCACACGCCGGGAGAGATTCCCGAAGACCGATGTCACCAGTCCTTCCTGGTGGAGCCGGGTACCTATATTCAGAAATTCAGTATCATGCATTCTTCACACCTCTTTTTTACACAGTAATTTTTAGCATATTCAACAAACCAGGCATGGCACTGCCGGTGGGCCCGGTGTTCTTCTGGCAGCAGACTCTGGAAAAGTGCCTGCAGATCAGCACCTCTCCGGGAGATGTTGGCACAGGCACAGATCCGGTGGGTATAGGCATCAATAACAAAGACCGGACGGCTGAATCCGTAACAGAGAATACTATCCGCAGTCTCCGGGCCGACTCCCTTTATCGCAAGAAAAAAGGCACGCAGGCGTGGAGTCGGATACTCCTCCAGGGATTTCATTCCGCCGCAGGAGAGAACCGTGGATGACAGACATTTCAGCCGCTCGCGCTTTATCCGGTAAAATCCGGTAGAGTAAATCGCGTCCTCAATGGCATGGTCAGAGGCCCCTTCTATTCCCCGGAAAGAACAGATGCCAGCTTCGCGCAGACGTTTTAGTGCAGTCTCAACATTATCCCATCGGGTCTGCTGGGTCAAAACGGCACCAATCATCACCTCTTCAGGGTCGCCCGGCCACCACTTAATATCGCCATATAACCCCTTAAAATGGGTTATAATCTGTTCTGCCGTCTCTTCTTCCGGAATCATACCATATTATTCTGTCAGGGGTTCAAGCATACGCCTGAGCGTGTCAGCCGGAGTCACGCCTTCCAGGCGCTCCTTTACCTGCCCGTCCTTCTCGATAACAAGCGTCGGCACAACCATAATCCCATATTTCTGTGCAAGATCGTGGTTGTCGTCCACATCAATCTTCTTTATCTCAACCGCATCCCCCATCATCTCTTTGAGTTTCTCAAGTTCAGGAGTCTGAAGTTTGCATGGTCCGCACCATACTGCGAAAAAATCCATCAATACTGGTTTTGCCATAAAAATACCTCATGCACTTGTGAGGATGAGAGAAATATAAGTATTGTGATGGGTGGCCGCAGATTTCAGCGGTGGTCACCCGGTTTTTTTGAAAGGATTGCCATAATGATCTTGCCATAGGCCGGCCGGGTGATCAACACACCAATCAGCACACCCATAATGGTGATAATGGCAAATCCACGCAGGTTTGCAAGGTCCATCACCGCAAGCGGCAGCATCGCGATGACCGTGGTACACGCCGCCACCATGATAATACCCAGTGCACGGTTAAACCGTTTCATGTAGAGATTCTGTGACGGGACGCGACCCTCATGGATGACCTCATCGGTAATGACCACCAGCTGATCAATACCTGTTCCAAGCACTGCAATAAGACCGGCAATACTTGCAAGGTCCAGCTGCTGCAGATAGACGGCAATACCCAGCAGAATAATTATTTCTGCGATGGTCGTTCCGACCATCGGAAGCACAATTGCCGGTTCACGATACCAGTAGTATACCGTGGCAGCAACAGCCATGAGGGCGAGAATGCCTGCAATAACTGACATTACCTTGAAGTGCTCGCCCAGACTTGCAGAGACTGTACCAGACCCGGCAATCTCTACATCAACAGGAAGTGCACCGGCACGCAGATGAATTTCAAGCTTCTTCGCATCTTCAAGCCCTTCCTCACCGGCACCGGTCGTTGCACGAAGTTCACGGACCGGGGCGGTCTTCAGTTCTGCTGCCAGCTGGGGATTCAGGCTTGCGCTGTAGACGGTCTCATCATCTAAGAACATCATTATCTCATGGGCATCCGGATTACTCGTCGCACCATAGGTATTTGCAGCCTCCCGGAATGCAGCGGCTCCCTCCTGAGTGAGAGTGAAACCGACTCCCCATATGTCACTGCCCGGCGGACTCTGTGTCGGTGTGGAGACACTCTTGATTGAGTCACCGTAGAGCACATGTTCAGTCTCATTTCCGATGGTCTGAATCCGTATCTCAAACTTACCCTGCGCACCAACAATTTCCTGTGCTGTTGCGATATCAACACCAGCAAGCTCAAGCCTGATATACTGGGTCACACCGTTGAGACCGGTAATCGTATTGATGCGTGCGTCCTTTGTCCCGAGATTATTGACCTTATTCTCTAAGATCAGCTTAATCTGGTCGGCAGTATCCTTAGAGACACCGTTTTCATAGGTGACAATGGACCCCCCGTTCTCTGCAAAGACCGGTTCCAGTTCTTCACGGGTAAACGGCGCACGTATCTCCAGCCGGTCTTCTTCAAAGAGGAATACCTCAGCATCCAGCGCCTCTCCGATGCGTGCCGCAAAGACCTCCGGGTTTTCATCTGTATCAAACCGGACAACTTCTGACTGGAATGAAAGCTGAATCCACGAACCGCCTTCAAGGTCAAGTCCGAGCTGAAGGTTTCCGGTCATCCCGTTGGATATACCCGGTGGAATCACATAGATGCTCACAACCGAGAATACCACCAGGAGGAGCATTACAGCAACACGCCAGTCTTTCAGTGTTTTGAGAAGACCACCGTCATTATCATCACTCATCTTTTGTCACCTCCTGCATACCCGGTTAAAATTCCTGCATTCAGCATCCAGGTATTCATCAGGTCAACGAACAGACCGAGTAAAAGGACGGCTGAAATCTCACGGATAATATCAATCTGCCCAATCCATGAGACAACGAACATAAGGGCAATCGCACTGATGGTTGTGGATGTCATGGTAAACCCGGTACGAAATGCACCCTGCATCTTCTCGGAAAACTTTCCTTTCCGTTTCAGGATACGGGTCGTCAGCAGAATGTCACTGTCTACCGAGTAACCGATAAGCATCAGAAGGGCAGCAGTCGTGCCAAGCGTGAGTGTAATGCCGACTATGTCCATGAGTGCCGCTGTGATGACAATATCAGAGAATGCCGAGATTACAACAGCAATGGATGGAACAAAGTTTTTAAAGACAATGAATACGACGATGGCCATCCCGATAAACGAGAAGAGGAGCGCCCAGAGTGCCTGTGCCTGCAGGGTCTTTCCAAACGTCTCTCCAATCTGATCAACCTTTGCATCAGGATAATGTTCATTGATCACTTTAGACAGGGAGAGAAATGCATCATCCGGCATATACTCAAAGACCACATAATATCCTCCGTTTACCCCTTCCCCCACACTTTTAAGGGGGTATTCAGAGAAGTATCCCTCAACAACTGCCTGAGAATCTGCTGTCGGCGGTATCGTCACAGCAACACCTCCTGCAAAATCAATTCCCGGGTCAACAGGCATACCTGTCGTGAGGGTGTTGAACCCAAGGAAAAGAAGTGAGATTATCAGTAATGCGATCGGCAGGGCAACCAGCTGCCTGACCGTATATCTACTGATATCATAGGCTGGAAATTTCATACAGAGAAATATTGGGAAATAAAGAGATTAAATATGATGCTTCACGTAGCTGAAGTCAACCGGATTTCCCATCTTTTGTTGATATGATAAGAAGGATGACGCAGATTTCGGGGATAATTTTTGTTAAACTCCGTTACAAAGAATTGATCATGATTAATCACTATCAATTCGATAAAATTAAATACCATTCGTTCAAAAGAGCGTGTATGCGATCTGCGGCCGATCTGAAGCATGAGATAGAACGCCGTTTAAAAGGCTACCTTAAACGGGACACATCGGGTATTCGGCATGAACTCCTGAGTCTCTTTATAAAATCCAGATCCGTTACCATCCCGGAGGCATTTGAACAGCTGAAAACAAAATTTACTGTCAGTCTCCAGTCCGTTGCGTCAATGATTGGGACTGTTGCGTCACGAATCGGAATTCTCAGTGTGCAGAAGATAAATGACAATTCCACCAGTGTCTATACACTCAGGGACAAGTATACTGACATGGTCAGCACACTGATACTGGCAGTATGACCTTGCTGCCTCAACAAAACCTATTTTTACCCGGATATTCAACCAGTTAAGATATATGGAAAATTTTGATGACAATTGCGCCGCCGGGCACGACATTGTTGTCTCTGATGACGTTAAATCCTATATTCTTCAGAGAAATATTGATTTCAGGGTATGTACATCCTGCGGAGGACCGGTGCTCCTGTCCACCACCGTAAAACCCCCGAAACCATCAGATTATGAGATATATATCGGAGACAACATTATTTACGTCTCCATATACCAGGCCAGGTACCTTGACAGAATTGATATGGATATGATTCCTGCATACTGTGATTATCTCTAAGACCTCAGGGAAACAACAATGCCATTTTCAGAACGCGAACACACGGCTGATGTCCTGATGCATGTCTGCGGTGCAACCAGGACAGAACTCTTTGAAGAAGCAGCACACGCTCTTTTTTCTGTGATGTTTCCTTCCTGCGTAAAAGAAGAGGTCACGATTCATTTTACTCTTCACGAAGAGGACGGGGAACGCCTGCTTCATGAATTCCTATCAGAAATCCTTTTTTACGCTGAGGTTGAATGTGTGGCACTCTGCCGGGCGGAAGTTACATTCACTTCCTCAGGCCTTTCAGCAGAGCTCTTCGGGGAACCCTTCCGCAGGGAGGCGCATGCGGGGGGAACCGAAGTGAAGGGAATCTCCCTCTCAGGAATGGAGATAATGAGGACTGACGAAGGATGGTCTACGTTGGTTCTCTTTGATGTATAAAAAGAGGAAAGAGTGGCAGAAAATGATGGAAAATATTATACAGAGGGGAGAATACGAATGGGAGCTTCCCATTGGTAGCGTTCCGGACATGCGGGTACCAGGCCGGTTTTATCTCTCACAACAGCTGATGGGAACCCTGGAGGAAGGAGCATTGCGGCAGCTTGCAAATATCGCGACACTGCCTGGCATCTGCAGACATTCCCTTGCAATGCCCGATATCCACTGGGGCTACGGGTTTCCCATCGGGGGCGTGGGAGCCTTCACCATGGACGAGGGAATCATCTCGCCCGGAGGGGTCGGATTTGATATTAACTGCGGCGTGCGCCTTATAGCAACCCCACTGCATCGCAGTGACCTGAATCAGATAAAATCAGTGCTGCAGGAACTCTATAAAACCGTGCCAACGGGTATCGGGACGAAAAGCTGCATCACCGCATCAGACCGTGACCTCAACAGAATCATGACAGAAGGTGCCGGATGGGCTGTCGACGAAGGCTATGGCACAGACCACGACCTTCTCTGGTGCGAGGAGCAGGGCCACATCGAGGGGGCCGACATATCACATGTCAGCCAGAAGGCGCGCAAACGCGGCAGGCCACAGTGCGGCACACTTGGTTCAGGCAACCACTTCCTTGAGATCCAGTGTGTGGAGGAGATCTTTGATCCGGAGGCGGCCCGGGCATTCGGCATCGAGGCAGGGCAGATATGCATCATGATTCATTGCGGGTCGCGGGGGCTGGGTCATCAGATATGCACCGACCACCTGAAGACTTTGGAGGATGCGTCAAAGAAATACCACATCCCTCTTGCAGACAAACAGCTCGCCTGTGCGCCTCTGACCAGTCCCGAAGGAGAGGCGTATCTTTCGGCAATGGCATGCGCTGCAAACTATGCATGGGCCAACCGCCAGGTGATCACTTATCTGACACGGCAGGTGTTCTCCCGGGCATTTTCCCTGTCGGCTGAGGAGATGCCGCTGGTCTATGATGTAACCCATAATGTCGCAAAGATTGAGGAGCACATGGTGGACGGGAAGCGCACGACGCTCTGTGTGCACCGGAAGGGGGCGACCCGGGCATTCGGGCCGGGCACCCATGACCTGCCACCGGGCTGCAATACGATTGGTCAGCCGGTCATTATTCCCGGAAGCATGGGGAGTTCATCGTATCTCCTGAAAGGAACAGAGGGTGCAATGGAGAAGACATTCGGCAGCACCTGCCATGGCGCGGGCCGGGTCCTTTCACGGTCACAGGCAAAGAAACTGGCCACAGGCGAGAGTGTTCAGGAGTCCCTTGGGAGGCGCGGCATCACGGTTCTCGCACCGTCTGCCGGATCCATTGCAGAAGAAGCTCCTGATGCCTACAAACCGTCAGGCGAGGTGGTAAGAGTTGTCCATGAAGCAGGCATATCAGCAAAGGTTGCGCGCCTCAATCCCATCGGAGTGATCAAAGGATGATACAGAAAACAGGACTGGCATGGGAATGTTCCGTGCCATTTATCAGGTACATCGAAGACACCGGCATCAGCTGTGAACTGATCACACCGCAGATGATGGGGGCACCGTATTACCGGGGAAGACTGGTATCCCTCATCATCCCGACCGGGTTCGGGAATACAGCTTATTCCGGTCTCCTCCCGGCACTCAGGGCATCATCCGGGAGAATAAACAAATTCCTGAAAAAGGGCGGCCGTGTCATTGTCTTCGGTGCAATGTCGCCGGAAACGGATCGCTATGACTGGCTTCCGGTCCCGGTTACGTATGTGAGCGAATACTTCAGCAGCCCGGTGCATGTTGACGGGGCAGGCCCCCTGACAACCATTCTTGAAGATTTTGATGCCAGTGAAGTCGACTGTGACGGCTACATCAAAAACCCCGAAGGTGATGTCTTAGCACAGACCGATGACGGGAAGGCCATCATGGTCTCCTACCCCGTGGGAGAGGGGACAGTCGTTGTAGCAACCATACATGAATATCCCTCACGCGGGTTTTTGCGCCATTTTTGCACCTGTGAAAGCGAAACCTTATTTTAACATTCTGTCATTCTATCTTTTTGGTACAGAACCTTCAGGTGTTTTCCATGAGTGGCTATATTATCTCCGCAGATTCAGATGCAGGCGACCTTGTCGGGGTTGCCCTTGCAATCCATGAAATCATTAACCGCCTGCCCGTGACCGCACGGTCCCTGAACAATCCCGGAGTGAGAGTTGAGGAGGGCGTGGTGATTGATGATGCATATACCGGGCCGGTTCTTGAACTGGCAATGAGAAAGAATCACCTAATAAAAACAATTCCGAAGACCGGGGTGTATGCAAACGTACCGGTTGTTGTTGCCCCGGTCCATAATAGCGACGGGGAGGTGATCGCTGCCATCGGGCTGGTGGACATCACCGGCATCTTTGACCTTGCGACCCTTATGGAACACCAGTCGACAATTCTCAAACAGGTCTGCGGCAAAGACCCCTGCCCCCTTCCCACTGAAGCCGTAGCCGCAAAGAAGTGATGACATTATGAATACGACCGCAAACCAGATACTCAGCATTCTTGAAGAATCCGGAGAAGCCATCTCCGGTGAAGAGATCAGTAAAAAGACAGGTGTGACACGGTCAGCAGTCTGGAAAAATATCAAAGAACTGCGTGAACTGGGGTATGAAATAGATGCATCCCGGCCTGCAGGGTATCGCCTGGACAGGCGCACAGACAGGCTCGTCCCATACGAAATAAAGCGGCACCTGAAGACAGATTTCATTGGACGGAGAATTGAGTATTACTCATCTGTTCCTTCCACCATCCTGATTGCAAAGGAACTCTGTGCAAAGACATCTGCTGCGGAACTGAACGGGACAGTGATCGTCGCAGAGGAGCAGTCGGGTGGCGTTGGTCGTCTCGGACGTCGCTGGGTCTCCCCTCCCGGAGGTATCTGGACGACCATCATCCTGAAACCGGAGATTCCTATCGACCATGTCTTTATGGTGACGATGGCCTGTTCTATCGCGCTTGTCCGGACCATCCGGAAACTCTACCAGATAGGCGCCCTCATCAAGTGGCCCAATGACATCTACATCGGTGACCGGAAAGTGGCGGGGATACTGCTTGAAATATCAGCGGAAGCAGAGGACGTCAAACACTGCATTCTGGGGATAGGCATCGACGCAAACCTTCCGCCACAGTCCCTTCCGGGGGATCTGGCGACACCCATCACATCGCTCCAGACAGAATACGGCGAGCCCATTGACCGGGCAGCATTCCTTGCATACCTGCTGCGTGAGTTTGAACGGCGGTTACGGCTGATTGAAGCGGGGGAATATGATTCCATTGTGCGCGAATGGAAGAGCCTCTCACTGACACTTGACAAACGGGTGAAGATCAAAACCCCCCGCAAATCCTTTGAAGGTATGGCAATTGACATCGACGAATATGGTGCCCTGATTGTACGGCGCGATAATGGCAAGGTTGAGCGGATATTCTCCGGGGACTGCAGCCCGGCCTGAATCTTTTTCTTGTCAACCAGTGAATAATACATAGTTGACATGTACGGTGACGAAAAACTAAGTTATCAGGTATCCCTGACGGCGGCATTTGTAGCCCTGATCGCCGTGGGCGGCTGGGTATCCCTGCCCATCCCTCCGATACCCGTTACCCTGCAGACATTTTTTGTTCTGTTAGCGGCAGTTGTGATGGGACGGTATGCCCTCCTGCCTGTTGTTGTATACCTGCTCCTGGGAATGCTGAATATGCCGGTATTTCACAATGGCCTTGCGGGAATCGGTGTGCTCATGGGTCCGACCGGTGGCTACCTGATTGGATTTATCCCCGCAGTCCTTGTGGCAGGCCTTGCCTATGAACAGGAGAACAGAATAATCCGTGCCGGGGGAATTGCTGCAGCCACACTCATCATCTACCTCTTTGGCATCACATGGATGTCATACTCAACAGGCATGGCGCTGGCACAGGCGGTGCTGCTTGGTGTGGTGCCATTCATTGCAGGAGATGCACTTAAGGGGATTGCCGCGTTTATTATCGGAGAACGCATCTGATATGATTCATGCACAAAACCTGCACCACCGGTCGCTGGAGATTAAATCCCTCCATATTGAACCGGGACATACTGCCATCATCGGCAAAAACGGCAGCGGAAAGACCACATTCCTGAAACTCTGTGCAGGCATTGAACTCCCGCACCATGGGACTCTTACCATATCCGGCAGAGAGCCGCGTGCGGTGCATACCGGATGGGTCGGCGAAGTTCCTGACAATAACCTCGTATTCCGGACCGTCGCTGACGAAGTGGCATCCGGCCTCCGGTTCCAAAGAACTCCGGCAGACGCCATCGGACCGGCTGTCAGTGCGGTGCTCTCGGAGATGGAAATCCTGCACCTCTGCTCCCGCACCAGCCACACCCTATCCGGCGGAGAGACGGTCATGGTTGCCTGTGCCGCAGCCCTTGCCCTCTCTCCTGAATTACTCATCCTTGATGAGACAGATACCCACCTGGACCGGAACGCAGCAGGCAAACTGGAAACCATCATACGCAGGCGGCCGGCACCCTGCATTCTCCAGTGCACACAGGACATGGATACCGCGGCCCGTGCTGACCGGGTGGTATACTTTGCCGGCGGCCGTCCCCTGTACGTCGGCACCCCTGACGAGGTCTTTTCCCACCTCTCCGAGACAGAGATGTACCCGTCGTTATGGAGAATTGCGGGATGCATCTGAAAGCAGAGCAGCTCTCCCTTTCGCACGGGGAGTGGACACTCTCTGCCGACGGAGTCTTTGGGCAGGGTGTGCACCTGGTCACCGGACCGGTGGGAAGCGGGAAGACAACGCTTGCATCTGCCCTTGCCGGCATATTTGAACCTGCATCCGGACGAATCACCCACGAAGGCATATCACGCCTCAGCCTCTCCATGCAGTTTCCTGAGTATCATGTAACGGGATTCCTCGTCAAAGACGAGATCAGGTCATGGCATCTGCCGGTCACAGAGACGCTCCAAAAGACAGGCCTTACCGGCAGGCAGGACAGAAAGACACTCACCCTGTCACGGGGAGAACTTAAGCGTCTGCACCTGACCTGCCTCCTCGGGTCACCATGGGATGCGGTGATACTGGACGAACCCTTTGCAGGACTCGACTGCATGGAGAAGAGACGGGTCTGCACCGCAATCGAAGAAAAGACACACCCGATCACGATTATCTTCACGCATGAACAGGCAGTCCTTCCGGCAGCAGACGTCATCTGGGAGATAGAGGGGAATGCACTTGTCTGCCGGGGGAGAGTCCCGGAAGCGATCCCTGCATGGAAGGGAGCACCGCAGTATCTCACCCGTGCCCTTGAAGAGGGAGCACGCCCGGAGAATATCAGGTTACAGGATGCAACGGAGGCCTTATGCAGGATGCACGCCTGAGAATCGGGGCAACCCTCCTCCTCTCATGTGCTGCCTTCAGTTCAGTCTTCGGTGCTGTGCTGGCGGCGCTCTGGTGGGTGGTCGTGGCACGCAATGAACGCAACCTCCCGGGGAGATATGCCGCGGCAGTTATTTTCGGTGCCATCATTCTTGTCGCAGGGTTCACCGAAGCATTCGGCGGTGACGGCATATCATATGGATTCAGGATGACGGTCATCACCCTCATTGCATTCTGGGCATTCGGGCGCGGACGGGAGGGAGACTTGATGAACACCGCAGTCTGGGCCTTCGGTGACCGCATCGGGTTTGACCTCGGGCTGACCGCAGAGATGGCCATCTCCTCTCTCAGGCGTATAGAAAAAGACATCCGCGACATCAGAAATGCCCTGAAGCTGAAAGGGAGCAGAGGACCGGTTTATGACCTGATACCCCTTGGCTTCACCCTCACGATCATGCAAATTCACCGGGCACGGGAACAGGGGCTTGTACTTGCGACACGGGGATACCAGGGGGGAGGGACATTCTCTCCCTCATTTCAACGTTCCAAAACAGACTGTTTCGCCTTTTTCAGTTCAATCCTCATTATTGCCGCCGTTTTCGTATCATTCGTTGGGTATTTATAGATTTAAACTCAAGTTAATAAAGGCTCGACAATATCAATATCCAGCCTCATAGAGGAGTTTTATGACTACTGCTAATCCTGTAAAAATTACTGACACGACCCTCAGGGATGCACACCAGTCTTTGATTGCAACCCGCCTCAAAACAGAGGACATGACAGAACTGGCGCATGCCATGGATTCCGTCGGATTCTTCTCTGTGGAAGCCTGGGGGGGGGCAACATTTGACAGCGCGATACGGTTCTTAAACGATGACCCGTGGCAGCGCCTGCGCACCTTAAAGGAAGGACTTCCGAATACGCCGATACAGATGCTCCTGCGTGGACAGAATCTTGTCGGATACCGACACTATCCGGACGATGTAGTGGAGAAGTTCGTGGAGGCCGCCGGCAGAAATGGCGTCGATATCTTCCGGATTTTTGACGCACTCAATGATATCCGCAATATGGAAAAATCGATGGAAGCGGTGAAAAATATCGGTGCACACCTCCAGGGCACAATATCATATACCACCAGCCCGGTGCACTCCACCGAGGGTTTCATTGAACTGGCACAGGACCTCTATGCACGCGAGTGCGACTCCATCTGCATCAAGGACATGGCAGGCCTCATTATGCCGGAAGAAACACGCAGGCTGATCACCGGGATTAAACGGGAGATTGACATCCCGGTAGATCTCCACAGCCATTCAACAAGCGGCATATCACCGATGAGTTATCAGGCCGCAATTGAAGCAGGTGTTGATATCCTGGATACCGCGATGTCCCCGTTTTCGATGGGCACGTCACAACCCCCGACCGAGAGTATTGTGGCAAGCCTCGCAGGAACAGCGCGTGACACCGGCATTGACCTGATGAAACTCCGGCCGGTAAGAGACATCTGCCTCTCTATCCGGAACAAATACGAGACACTGGTGAACCCGATATCAGAACGGGTTGACAGCGATGTGCTCATCTACCAGCTGCCGGGCGGCATGATATCAAACCTGGTCTCACAGCTCAAGGAACAGGATGCGCTTGACCGGATTGAAGAAGTCCACAGGGAGATTCCGCGGGTACGG
Source organism: Methanogenium sp. MK-MG (assembly GCF_009914725.1). Classification (GTDB taxonomy): domain Archaea; phylum Halobacteriota; class Methanomicrobia; order Methanomicrobiales; family Methanomicrobiaceae; genus Methanogenium. Next base: position 4,003 of record NZ_JAAAWJ010000036.1, on the reverse strand, counting down.
GAAGACCTCGGGTATCCGCCGCTTGTCACACCCACCAGCCAGATTGTAGGGACCCAGGCGGTTCTCAATGTCCTGATGGGCGGGGAACGCTACTCGAATGTGACCAAGGAAGTCAAGGATTATGTGCTTGGCCTCTATGGAAAACCACCGGGCACCATATCAGCTGAGATTCGTGCACGTATCATCGGCGATGAAGAACCGTTCACCGGAAGGCCCGGGGACCTCCTTGAACCTGCCTATGAGAGAATGGCAGCAGAGGCCAGAGAAGAGGGCATTGTTACAAAGGATGAGGATATTCTCACCTATATTCTCTATCCGGCGATTGCACCGTCGTTTTTGCGTGGCGAACGTGACGCAGAAATAATACCGCGAAAAGTGGATGCCGGGGCTGCACAGGCAGGTGTGATTCCCACGTCAATGGACGTCGAGGTGGACGGTGAAATTTTCGCCGTCCGTATTATCTCGGTAGATGGCGGCGAGGTCAGGGATGCTGCATCCACCGGAGCAAAACAGATCCCCCGGACTGCAATCAAAGGAGGGCTCACATCAAATATCCAGGGCATGGTCCTGAAAGTAGAGACCAGAATCGGCGCTGAGGTAAAAAAAGGAGAGACCCTTGTCGTCCTTGAGGCAATGAAGATGGAGAACCCCATCGTCTCAACGACAGATGGAAAGGTCACCAGCATCTATGTGGATGTTGGTGACGCGGTCCAGAACGGAGATGTTCTGCTGGTGATTGAATGACATATTTCGAGAGAGTGCTCGTTGCAAACCGTGGAGAGATTGCAATCCGCGTGATGCGTGCCTGCCGTGAGATGGGGATTGAGACGGTTGCCATCTATTCAGAACCGGACAAACATTCCCTCCATGTCAAGTATGCCGATGAATCGTTTCTCGTCGGAGAGGCACACCCGTCAAAGAGTTACCTGAATCAGGAGCGCATCGTCGATATCGCAAAGAAGAGCGGTGCTGAGGCAATTCATCCCGGATACGGGTTCCTTGCGGAAAACAGCGGATTTGCCCACCGGTGTGAGGAGGAGGACCTGACGTTTATCGGCCCGTCCTGGCGCTCCATCGAGGCAATGGGATCTAAACTGGGTTCCAAGCACATGATGGAGGAGGTAGGAGTCCCGGTGCTGCCCTATACCCCGGACGGGATCACCACCCTTGACGATGCAAAGAAAATTTCTGCCAATATCGGCTACCCGGTGATTGTCAAGGCGTCAGCGGGGGGTGGTGGTATCGGCATGCAGATTGTGGAGAACGAGGCAGGCCTTGAGGAAGCAATCGAGAAGGGTATGCGTATCGCAGCGTCTGCATTCGGGGACTCCACGGTCTTTATCGAGAAGTACCTGGTCAAGCCGCGTCACATCGAGTTTCAGGTGCTTGCAGACCAGTCCGGCAATCAGGTTCACCTCTTTGACCGTGAATGTTCCATCCAGCGGCGCCACCAGAAACTGGTGGAGGAAGCACCCTGCCCCATCATGACAGATGAGCTCCGTGAACGGATGGCAGAATCAGCCCTGAAGGTGACGAAAGCCACAGGCTACTATAATGCAGGTACGGTGGAGTTCCTCTACGCAGACGGCGACTATTACTTCATGGAGATGAACACCCGCCTGCAGGTCGAACACACGGTCACCGAGATGGTGACAGGCGTTGATCTGGTACGCCAGCAGATTGCCATCGCTGCAGGTGAAGAGCTTCCTTTTGAACAGGATGATGTGAAACTGAACGGTCATGCGATCGAGTGCCGGATCAATGCGGAGGACCCCCTGAATAACTTCCAGGCAGACCCGGGCAAGATTGTGCGCTACCGCTCTCCGGGAGGACCCGGTATCCGGGTGGATTCCGGCATTCATATGGGCTACTCGATTCCGCCGATGTATGACTCGATGATATCAAAACTCTGCGGATGGGGAAGTACGAGAAAAGAATCCATCGAGCGTATGCGGCGGGCGATCTTTGAGTATGTCATTCTCGGGGTGCAGACCACTCTGCCGCTTCACCATGCCATCATGAATAACCGCCACTTCATCGCGGGAAATACGCACACACATTTTCTGCAGGAAGAGCATATGAAGGAAAATCTCAGCCGCTACCTCCGGGAAGAAGAGACCCGCATGCAGACCCTTGCAGACTCACTGCGCCACGGCAAGGAAGCGGCGGCAATATCTGCTGCAGTCAGTGTGTATATATCACAGACCCGGAACAGGGCAGAGTAATTCTGCCGGGTTATTCCTCATTCTCTCTTTCTTTGACTCTTCTCCATCTGTAACTGATCAGGCCCTCCCCCCCAGTCAGTCAGGGGCCCGGTGGGCATGGCTTTTTCCCGGAGCAATAGAGGGTCACATTCCGTACAGAACAGATATATCAGTTTCCGGAAAAAAATATCATGTGATGCACTATGATAAAACACTACAGCCAAGTCTATCAGTTTAAAATTACTCTGAAAGAGATCTCTCCGAGAATCTGGCGGAGAATCCAGGTTCCGGAAACGTATACGTTCTGGGATCTCAGTATTGCCATCCAGAGTGCAATGGACTGGGGTGGACATCACCTCCACGAATTCCGGATCTTCAACCAAAAGACCGGAGTAGCCGATGACATCGGGTTCCCTGATGAAGAGTATGACAGAGACGTACTAAGCGGATGGGATACAAAAATAGCAGCATATTTTTCGATGGATAATAAAAGGGCCGATTATCTGTATGATTTTGGGGATTACTGGGAACATCAGATCCTGCTGGAAAAAATTCTGCCAAAAGAACCTGACGGGACATATCCCTGCTGTATTGCAGGAAAAAAAAATTCTCCACCTGATGATGTAGGATCAACTCAGGGATACGAAGAGTTTGTTGAAATTATGAACAATCCTGATCACGAGGAACATGAAGAGATGGCGGAATGGTATGGGGATGACTACTATGACCCTGAGGAATTTGATTGTACAGAGGTCGTCTTCCTAAACCCTGACAATATGTTACGTCTGATGCTGCGGGAATGATATTCTACAGTCTCCGGGTGCAGAAAGGAGATAATCGGGTTTGCAGAGAGCATATCCGGCCATCTCAAATCCATGATTAGCTTAGGTTCTGGTTAGTCATCATCCGGATTAGCGCTTATCTGTCAGGATGAGATTGTGAACTCCCGCCTGCATAAGAGAGGAGGAATTCGCGGAGAAAACAGACAGGAAGCCCACGACTTCAGTCGTGGGTAGTTGACAAACAGGAGGCAAAAGGGCATTTCAGAAGAACAAGCCCTCCGGCGATACGAATCAATATCAGAAGATTTAATACGACACGCGACGTCCTTATTGTGCACATTGTGTGCGTAATTACATGCTGTCGTGGCCTAGTTGGTTAGGGCGCCAGACTCATAGGGTTTGAGCAATTTCGGAGCGCTTTATCTGAGACATCTGGAGGTCGTGGGTTCGGATCCCATCGACAGCATACATTTTTACGGATCTTTTGTCTTCACATTTCTGCTTGAGAGGGAACTTTCAATCCATTTATCACTGGTCAGTACACACATTTCTGAATGCACCGTGAATCAGAGACACCCGGCCCTGAGAATTTTGAGGCAGTGCTTGCCTACCGGGAGCTTTTAGACGGGGCAGCAATCCTGAAAAGTCATGAGGAAGAGGTTCAGGAAACCGGAACCTGCCCGTCGGTGAACGAATTTGTACGGATGCTCTATGACAATAACTGGCTCATCAACACACGCTGGCAGGGCTGGACGGATGAGGTGACCGGGTATTTTGATAAGCCGTCCCGTCTTTGCGTTGCAGAGACTGAGACCATCCGCCGTATTCTCACGGTTCATGTCCGCATCGACCGGCTGATGCCGGGAGAGATTACTGATATTATTAAAGGCGGGTATATGCTCTCTGTTGTGAACCGGATTGCTGAGATATATGAGGCCTGAAGAGTTTTTTTGTCACTGGTAAATTTGAATTCGGCCCCCCCCTGCATAGGATACCGTAATTTTTCCGCCAAGTGCA
>NZ_JAAAWJ010000035.1 GCF_009914725.1 Methanogenium sp. MK-MG | reverse complement strand
AGATCAGAATATTATGGACTATATCGCCGTCTCACGCATCTTCATGGCCTATGGTATAGATGCTGACTCCGTGATGGCCTCGATTGACGACCTGAAACAGGCAATGATATGATCATCGACTGGTATGCATACTGGGCCATCGGGCGGCGCCCGGCGAAGTACCGGTCTGTACGCCTGGACCTCCTCTCCGCACGGACCGGGCTGACAACTGAGCAGTATATCACCTGCTGTGTGCTGATATCCCTCAGCTTCGGTGCGGTTACCGGCATCATCGGCTACCTGATTGCGCAGATGCTCTTCTTCCCTGAGGTGCATACCAGCCTCTTCAATATCTTCGGCACAACGATACCTGCTGTTACCATCAGCCAGCCCACTCTGCCGGAGATGGTGCAGCGCAGCCTTGTCGCCCTGCTCTTCTTTGTCGCTGCAACACTTCTTATCTATCAGCTGCTGCTCCGCTATCCGGGGATGGTGAAGAATAACCGGTCTGTCCGGATCAACCTGACACTCCACAATGCGGTCAGCTATATGTATGCGATGCGCCGGGGCGGAGCGGAAATTCTTCCGATATTCAAGTCTCTCTCAGATAACGCTGAGATCTACGGGGAAGTGGCATATGAGTGCCGGCAGGTGGTGCGGGACACCGAGTACTTCGGAATGGATGTGGTCAGCGCGATACGGAATCTCTCTCTTACGACACCTTCAGAGAAACTGAAGGACTTTCTCGAGGACTTTGTCTCCATCATTGAGTCCGGCGGGAATGTGGCGAACTTCCTCGGGTCCCGGGTGCGGGTCTACCAGGACGATGCCCAGTTCGAGCAGAAGCAGTTTCTCTCCACCCTCCAGCTGGTGGCAGAGTCCTATGTGACCCTCTTTGTGGCAGGTCCGCTCTTTCTCATCATCATCATGGTGGTGCTGGGTCTGATGGGGCAGACCTCCACGGTCCAGCTGAGTGCCGTCGTCTATGGACTGATTCCCATCGGGTCTCTCATCTTCATCATCTTTGTGGATATGATCTCTCTGCACACCGATGATGTGCGGCGGATGACACGGCGGGTGGTGCTCCGCGAGTTCCGGGATGTGCGTGTGGTAAAACGGGAGGGTGATGAATGCCTCTTCTCTCTTCTCTACCGCAATGACCGGTGGAAGCATCTCTGGGAATTTGTCCGCCACCCTCTGGGCTGGTTTATGACCGATGTGAAGCGGACGTTTCTTGTCACCGTTCCCCTGATGCTCTGTTATCTTGCCTTCGTCTACGTGGTGGTGCCGCAGTATCAGGACTTTGAGCTCTACCTGAATGTGGTCGACGATCACCTGATCATCGCCCTTCTTATTGTGCTGGTGCCCTATGCGGTTCTCTTTGAACTCTGGAGACGGAAGGTCCGCGGCATTGAGAAGAGCATCCCGGAATTCCTCTCCCGCCTCTCCGGCATCAACCGGGTCGGGCTGACACCGGCACGGGCCATCGCTGTCCTGGAAAAGACCAATCTGGGGCTCATCTCCTATGAGATTCACCGGATCAAACGCGATCTGGACTGGGGGGGTCTCTTTTCAGATGCCCTCGTCCGGTTTGAACACCGGGTGCAGACCGCGGCCATCGCCCGGAATGTGACCCTGATCACCAAGGCGAGCGAGATGACGGGGGATATCGCCGAGATTCTCTCGATTGCAGCAAACGACGCGAGGATGTCTGAGACACTGAAACGCGAACGTCTCGCTGACATGATCACCTACATCATCGTCATCTACCTCGCCTTTGGAGTCTTCGTCTTTGTGGTGGTCGTTCTGGACTGGAACTTCCTTTCCGTTCTGAGGGATATGGGGGCAGGTGAGAGTCTGAAGGATCTGCCTTCCTCGATGCTGGCGATCACAGAGGCAGGCACACTTATTATCATATCACGTCTGCTCTTTCATGCCTGTCTCATCAATGCCATCTTCTCCGGCCTGATTGCAGGACAGATGGGCGAGGGCTCGCTGCCGGCGGGAGTGAAGCATACGGTGATAATGCTCGTCATCTCACTAATTATATTCAATTTGGCATTCTGAAGGCGGGATACAATGAAAAGGCCGACACGGACAGATGAAAACGGCATGATGGGTATAGAGGCGGCCATCATACTGATTACCGCCATTGTAACCGCATCAGTTCTTGCAGGGGTCATCCTGCATATGGGATATTTCTCGGCAGAGAAGACTCGGTCGGTGGCGTATGAGGGTATCGGCCAGGTGGGGACGACTGTCGTAACGACGGGCAACGTGCATGGAGTGGAACGTGGTGATGATCTGGGTGCCTTCCGGGTGACATTTGTCATCCCTGCGGGCAGTGATATGATTGACTTCTCTGCGGTGCAGGTGACTGTGGCAACACCGGAGAGTCTCAACGAAATCACAGCCGCCGACCCGCTTGCGACTGCATCGCCTGCGGCCGGCACCTGGGGCATTATCCGCCGGGTACCTGCGGGGGGTGATCTCATTCTGGAGGACAACGAGCGGTTCACCATCGAGGTATCTTTGCCTGCAGGAGAGGAGATACCGGTGAAGGGTGAATTTGTGCTCTCCGTTATACTGCCTGACGGGAGTGTCTGGCGGTTTGCAGGTGTGGCCCCGGCCAAGACTGATCCTGTGATGATCCTTTCCTGAACGCGGTGAACGGGGGATCATCAGGCTTATATCCGCTGATGCCACAGGGGAATCAGGTCAACTACCCGCGACTAAATAAAGTCGTGGGCTTTCTGCCTGTTTTGATCGCGAATGTGTTTGGTATCATGATTGATGGCATCCGTATGCCGCCCCTGATGCAACAGGACGGAAGTGCTCTCCCTTCCGGTATCACACCTGTCTGAAGATACGGTAGCAATCTCCTGCATTTCGTTTTTTAAAACAGAGAGATACCCTCTGATTGATTCTCTGAAAGGGGCAACCGGCCCTGTTCTGCGCCGAAAATAACAACCATTAATACACTTCCTTTTCATGAGTTAATGTATCGCCGTGAGAGGAGGGATGGATGAAGACTGAGGTCTTACAGAGCATCAAAAAGACAGAAGAAGAAAGCAGATCCTTGATTCAGGCTGCGCGTGAGCAGAAAGCCAAAATGTTGGCCGATGCGCGCATTGAAGCCGAAAATCTGATTGCGAAAGAGACTGAAGGTGCCGAAGAGTACAAAGCCAAGCGGATTTCTGACGCGCACGCCGAAGCTGTGAAGAAGAGCGCTGTTATCATCGCAGCAGGTGAACAGCAGGCAGCATCGGTGCGGGCAGATTCGAAAAAGAACCTTGAAGAAGCGGTTGACCAGCTCGTGAACCATTTCAAGGTGAAGCTCAATGTTTGAACCCCAGACAATGAGCAAGCTGCTTATTGCAGCGTCGAAAGATCAGCTTGAAGCTGTAGTGCGTGAGTTGTACCGCCATAATCTCTTTCATATCGAAGATTTTGTGGAATCAGATGCACAGGGTCTTGAGGGATGTAAAATAGGCATGCCTCTCCCTGGAGCGAGTGAATCATCATCAGAACTTGTCCGTATCCGGTCGATTGAGAACACCTACAGTGTATCTCCCACATCCATGGATGCAGGCGAACAGAAGATGCCGACATCAGAGGTCAGACAGCGCATCGAGCGTGAGCTGTTAGCCATTGAAAAGGAAGCGGCAGCATTCTCTGGTGAGAAGGTTTCGCTTGAGAACACCATTCGTGATTACAGGACACGGATTGCAGAACTGAAACCTTTTACCGTATTCCCGGCGAATCTTGCCGACCTGAAAGGGTTTGAGTATTTTGCGGTCTTTGCAGGGCTTGTTCCTGCACAGGTCAGTCTCGGTGTTCCGAATGAGACGTTCATCGCTGCATATGACAAGAGCAATCTGCTGATTGCAGTCGTTCCCCGTGAAAACGCAGAAGAGGCCGAGAAGGAACTCTTCGATGCAGGTTTCCAGCCCGTTCAGATTCCGGACGAGGATGGCACTGCAGGGGAAAGGACGGTATGGTATACTCATGAGATTACCCGTCTTGAGGGGGACCTCGGGGCGGTTTCCGGGCGTATTTTCGCCCAGAAAGAGAAAAACGCAACGTTTCTGGTGGCGTGCGATGAGCTTCTCACGGCAGAAGTGGAGCGTGCGGAAGCACCGCTTCGGTTCGCCACCACAGAAGAGACGTTTGTAGCAGAAGGCTGGGTTCCTGCCGACATGGTAGCGGTGCTCACGTCAGATCTGCAGTCGGCAACCGACGGCAAAGTCTTCATTTCAGAGGTCGGGTTTGACCCCATTGAAGATGCAGTCCCGGTCGAGTACCACAATCCCAATTTCTCGAAGCCGACCGAGATGCTGATGGACATCTATTCGCGTCCACAGTATGGTGAATTAGATCCGACCATTCTGGTCTCTATCGTCTTCCCGATATTCTTTGGTTTCATCCTTGGTGATGTCGGATACGGTATTATTCTCCTTGCACTCGGGTTCTATCTCAGGAAATTCCTGAAAGACGATGCAGGAAAAAAACTTCTCGATGTGTTAAGAAACGCGAGTATTTCGAGTATTATCTTTGGTCTGATATACAGTGAGTTCTTTGGGTTTTCCCTTCCGTGGAGCCCCATTGGTATTAATCGTCACTTACTGATCGGCAGTCATGCAGGCGGTCACGGCCCCGATGTCGTGCTGATGCTCGTTCTTACCGCCTGGGTAGGCATTCTTCACATCACGCTGGGCAGAATGATCCACATGTATAATGGCGCGAAGATGATAACGCCAGGCCGTCACCGGAGTAAAGTTATCTTCGGCCAGTTCGGCTGGATTCTTGTCATGTGGGGTATACTTCTGGTGCTGTGGTCTCTCTTTGAGATGCCTCTTATGCCGGTGCTCGCCGGATATCCCGCAGTCTTTGCAGGTATCAATGGATTCGGAGTGGCTGGTGCCGTTCTTACCCTCGTGGGTATTATCGGTATCGGGCAGGATTCATTGCTCGAACTTATGGAACTTCCGACTGTTATCAGTCACGTGCTGTCCTACACACGTCTTGCAGCAGTGGGCCTGTCGTCTGTCGCGATTGCAATGGTCACAAACTACATCGCAATCGAACTGATCATCGACCCGCAGCTGGCAAACCTGAATCTTGTCGGAGTTATCATCATCTTAATCGGAATTGTGATCTTTTTGGTCGGCCACACACTCAATATCGCACTGGGTATTCTGGGCGGTGGGTTACACTCAATTCGTTTACACTACGTCGAGTTCTTCACCAAGTTCTACAAGGGTGGAGGCAAAAAATACGAACCATTTGGAAAATTACTAAAATTTACGGAGGATTAAAATATGGCAGTTGAAACTATGACAATAGAAATAGTTGAAGCAGCAGTTGCAACAGCAGCTGGATTCAAAGCAATTGGTGCAGGTCTCGCAGTAGGCCTTACCGGTATGGGTACAGGTCTCGCACAGTTCGGTATTGGTAGCGCCGCCGTCGGTGCAACCGCAGAGAACAAAGAGATGTTCGGTCTCGCATTGCTCTTTACGGTTATTCCGGAGACAATCGTTATCTTTGGTCTTGTTGTCGCACTCCTGCTCTTATTCTGAGGACTGACGAATGGCATTGGATGCTGTAGTCGGTGAAATCCGGGACAAGGGCATCAGGGAGTCTGAGGCAATCAAGAGCGAAGCCAAGACAGAAGTCAGCGCAATCCTTGCAGAGGCACGGGAGCAGGTCATCGCCATAAAGATGGCAGCAGAGGAGGAGGCAAACCGCCAGAGGGGCTATATCATGGCCCAGGAGGTTGCCGCCGCCAATCTGTCCGTCAAACGTGAGACCCTCAATGCCCGGAAGGATGTCCTCGATGAGGTCTTTGACCGGGTCGTCGCAGATATTGCGGCGCTCCCGGACGAATTCCACCGAAAGGCCGTCCGCGAACTCTGCAAGTCAGCGGCAAAGGAGCTTGGCGAAGGTGTCTTCTACTGCAATGAACGTGATGTTCATTCAGTCGAGGACGCGCTATCGAGCCTGAAGACCCTGTCCGGTTTCTCACTGGCAGGAACAAAAGACATCACCGGCGGCATTATCGCAGAGAGTGCTGATGGAGCGCTGCAGCTTGACTGCAGCTACTCTACCTTCATCTCTGAGGTGTGGGAATCCGGTTTAAAGGATGCATCTGATATCCTGTTCGGGTAGGTATGGAGGGATATATACATGAGTTCAGTTAGCATAACTGGCCCTGCTCCCTACATCTACTCGAGTACCCGTATGCGTGTCCGGAAGGCGAAGCTCATCGGTCACGACGAATACATGCGGATGCTCAATATGAGCCTGCCCGAGATCACCCGGTCTATCGAGGAGAAGGAGTATAAGGCAGAGATCGATGAGCTTGCCTCATCGTTCTCCGGTCTCGACCTTGTTGAGGTCGCTCTCTCCTGGAACCTTGCAAAGGAGTTCCAGAATGTCCTCGGTATCATGCCCGGTCTGATAAAGAAGTTCACGGCAAGCTACCTGCAGCACTGGGATATCTATAATGTCCTCACGATTCTCCGCGGTAAGACCCAGGGGGTCAGTGCGGGGAAGATAAAAGAGGTCCTTATCCCGGCAGGCAGTCTTGACCGTGTTGCTCTTGACCGTCTCTTAGCGGAAGATTCACCCGAGCGTATCGTAGAGGCCCTGTCTTCATGGTCCCTGTACCCGGTGCTCGAGCGTGAATTCCCTGCTGCAATGGAGAAGGGCACATTCGGCGATCTTGAAAATGAGCTTTTCAAGGCGTTCTACCGCTATATTCTCAAGCAGACGGCAAGTGGTGTGAAGGGCGGCAAACCGTTCCGCGACTACCTGAAGCTTGAGATAGACCTCCTGAACATCAAGACTGTCGTCCGCCTCTATAAGGGCGGTGTCAGGGAAGATGTGCGTATGCTGATGGTCGAAGGCGGCAGTTTCTCTGTCGATGAACTGATCCGCCTTGCCTCTTCAGAGAGCATGGAGGAGATTCTTGAAGGGATCAGGAAGCGGTATCCCGAAGGCCCCATTGGTGAACTGATGGATTCGGCTGATAAGAGCATGCCGCTGCATGAGATGGAGAATGCACTCACGCGGGTGATGCTTGACCAGATGGACCGTATCTCTAAGAGATATGCGTTCTCCATCTGTCCGACCCTTGTCTACCTGATGCGCAAGCGCTACGAGGTGGCAAACCTCAGGGCGATTGCCCGTGGCAAGGAATCCGGGCTTCCCGGAGAGAAGATTGCCGAGTTTCTGGTGGTGTGATAGGCAATGGAGATAGCAGTAGTCGGAAACAGTGACTTTATTCTCGGGTTCAGGCTTGCGGGTGTTGAAATGACCGTGGCCGCCGAGGATGACGCTTCACTCACGGATGCCGTGACCCGGCTGATGGCGGATGAGACAGTGGCAATACTGGTCATCCGCGGCAGCGACATGGGCCGCCTTCCTGAGCGCCTGCAGACAGAGCTTGGCGAGTCTGTACGGCCGACCGTCGTGTCAATCGGCGGAGGAGAGGTCGGCGGGGTATCAATGCGTGATAAAATTAAGAGAGCAGTGGGTGTTGATTTGTGGAAGTGAAAGAAAATTCGAACGGAATACTTAAGCGTATCTCCGGGCCGGTTGTCACCGCAGTCGGTCTTAATGCACACATGTATGATGTGGTGCAGGTCGGAGACGAGCAGCTTATGGGCGAGGTCATCAGGATTGAGGGGGATAAAACCATCATCCAGGTCTACGAGAACACCTCTGGTATCAGACCAGGTGAACCCGTTGCCAACACCGGCCTCTCTCTTTCAGTTGAGCTCGGACCGGGCCTTTTGACCAGTATTTATGACGGTATCCAGCGGCCGCTGGAGGTTCTTGTGGAGAAGATGGGCAACTTCATCGAGCGTGGTGTAACAGCACCGGGTCTCTCACATGAGAAGCTCTGGGAATTTGTCCCGGTTGTTAAGAAGGGCGACGCGGTTGTGCCGGGTGCCGTCATCGGTGAAGTACAGGAGACGAACATTCTCACCAAGATCATGGTGCCCCCGAGATCGAAGGGCGGTGTGGTCACCGATATTAAGTCCGGTGAGTTTACCATCGACGATGTGGTCTGCACCCTCGACAATGGTGAAGAGATTACGATGATGCAGGTCTGGCCTGTGCGTGTGCCGCGTCCGGTGACAGAGAAGAAGAACCCGGACATTCCGCTCATCACCGGCCAGCGTATCCTTGACGGCCTCTTCCCCATTGCAAAGGGCGGTACCGCCGCTATTCCGGGTCCGTTTGGATCAGGAAAGACGGTTACCCAGCAGGCACTGGCAAAGTGGTCCGACGCACAGATTGTTGTCTACATCGGCTGCGGTGAACGTGGCAATGAGATGACTGAAGTGCTGACCGAGTTCCCTGAACTCGAGGACCCGAAGTCCGGAAAGCCCTTAATGGAGCGGACCGTGCTCATCGCAAACACCTCCAACATGCCTGTGGCAGCCCGTGAGGCAAGTGTATACACCGGTATCACCATCGCAGAGTACTTCCGTGACATGGGATTCGACGTCTCCTTAATGGCAGACTCGACCTCCCGCTGGGCAGAAGCAATGCGTGAAATTTCTTCACGTCTTGAAGAGATGCCCGGTGAAGAGGGATACCCGGCATACCTGGCCGCCCGTCTCTCTGAGTTCTATGAGCGTGCCGGCTGTGTCGAGACCCTGAACCATGATTCAGGCTCGGTGACGGTTATCGGTGCGGTTTCACCGCCCGGCGGTGACTTCTCTGAACCGGTCACACAGAATACCCTGCGTATTGTGAAGTGTTTCTGGGCACTGGACGCAAAGCTGTCCCAGCGCCGTCACTTCCCTGCCATCAACTGGCTGAACTCGTATTCACTCTACTTAGACACCCTGTCCAAGTGGTATGACGAGAACGTCTCACCTGAGTGGAACAGTCTGCGTGTCTGGGCGATGGAAGTCCTCCAGAAGGAAGCAGAACTCCAGGAGATTGTGCAGCTCGTCGGGTCTGACGCTCTGCCTGATGAAGAGCAGATCACGATTGAAGTGGCCCGTATGCTCCGTGAAATCTTCCTCCAGCAGAATGCGTTCGACCCTGTCGACACCTACTGTTCGATGGAGAAGCAGTTCGACATCATGAAGTCAATCAAGACCTACGCAGAACTTGCATACGGCGCCCAGAAGCTTGGCGTGCCGCCTGCAAAGATCATCACGATCGCTGCGAAGAATGACCTGCCACAGGTGAAGTTCATGAAGGACTACAAGGAAGAAATCACCCGCATCAACTCCGCAATGGGAGCTGAAGTCGGTACACTCAAGGAGGCATACCAGAGATGAAAGAATACCGCACGATCAACAAGATCGCAGGCCCGCTTGTCTTTGTAGAGAAGACCGAGCCGGTCGGCTACGAAGAGCTTGTCAACATCGTCCAGGCAGATGGTACGGTGAAGCGTGGTCAGGTGCTCGATACGTCTGATGATTTCGTGGTTGTTCAGGTCTTTGAGTCCACTGCCGGTATCGGCAGGGACTCTGGTGTCCGCTTCACCGGCGAGACTATTAAGATGCCTGTCAGCCGTGATATGCTCGGACGTATCCTGTCCGGTGCAGGTAAGCCAAAGGACGGCGGCCCGGAGATTATTCCGGAGAAGCGCCTCGACATCGGCGGTGCGGCGATTAACCCCTACGCACGCGAGTCCCCGGCAGATTTCATCCAGACCGGTATATCCACCATTGATGCGACAAACACACTTGTGCGTGGCCAGAAACTCCCGATCTTCTCGGGTTCAGGTCTGCCGCACAACGAAATTGCGCTTCAGATTGCCCGTCAGGCACGTGTGCCCGGTTCTACTGAGGAGTTTGCTGTTGTGTTTGCTGCGATGGGTATCACCAAGGAAGAAGAGAACCAGTTTATGGCTGACTTCGAGCGCACAGGTGCTCTCGAACACGCTGTGGTGTTTTTGAACCTTGCAGATGATCCGGCAGTCGAGCGTATCATCACTCCGCGTCTTGCACTGACAACCGCAGAGTACCTGGCATTTGAGCTGGGCTACCATGTGCTTGTTATCCTCACCGATATGACCAATTATTGTGAGGCTCTCCGTCAGATCGGAGCGGCCCGTGAGGAAGTGCCCGGACGTCGTGGATATCCGGGATACATGTACACCGATCTTGCATCGCTCTACGAGCGTGCCGGCCTGATTAAAGGTCTGAAGGGATCTGTGACACAGCTGTCCATCTTAACGATGCCCGGTGACGATATTACGCACCCGATTCCTGACCTGTCCGGATATATTACGGAAGGCCAGATTGTGGTTAACCGTGATCTCCACCGGAAGGGTATCTACCCGCCGATCAATGTGCTGCCGTCCCTTTCCCGTCTGATGAACAATGGTATCGGCGAGGGCAAGACCCGTGATGACCACAAGAAGGTCACCGATCAGATGTATGCAGGCTATGCGGAAGGAAACGATCTCCGTGGTCTTGTCGCGATTGTTGGTAAGGACGCACTCTCTGAACGTGACCAGCGGCTGTTAGAGTTCGCTGACCACTTTGAGAACCGCTTTGTCCGCCAGGGACACGATGAGAACCGGACGATTGAGGACTCGCTTGATCTCGCATGGGAGCTGCTTGCAACCCTGCCGGAAGAGCTGCTTGTCCGTATCGACCGTGGTCTGATACAGAAGTATCACCCGAAGTACCGCAATAAGGAGGCATAATCACCATGGCGCTGAAAGATGTGAAGCCAACACGGTCCGAGCTTATCGGCCTCAAGAGGCGGGTCAAGCTCTCGGAGCGTGGGTATAACATCCTGAAAATGAAGCGCGACGGGCTGATCCTTGAGTTCTTCAAGGTGCTGGAAGAGGCGAAGGGCTCCCGGGACGCGGTCGGCGAGAAGTACGACGCGGCCCGGCAGATGATCGCTGTGGCAAATACCGTGGAAGGTGCGATTGGGGTGAAGGCGGCGGCCATGTCTGTCCGTGAGAAACCCCAGATCACCCTGAAGCAGAAGAACATCATGGGCGTTGTGGTCCCTGAGATTGAAGCATCCAAGGTGAAAAAGAACCTTGCCGAGCGCGGCTATGGCGTGCTCGGGACATCCGCGGTCATTGATGAGACCGCGAATGCCTTTGAGGAACTGGTCGATGAGATCATCCGGGCTGCTGAGATTGAGACGACGATGAAGCGTCTCCTTTCAGAGATTGAGAGCACGAAACGCCGTGTCAACGCACTTGAGTTCAAGGTGATACCTGAACTTAAGGAGGCCTCTGCATTCATCAAAATGCGGCTTGACGAAATGGAACGGGACGAAATCGTTCGCCTGAAGAAGATCAAGGCGAAGACTAAGGCCTGATTTTCTTTTTTTTTGTTTGACGCTTTGTTTGAGTTTTATTTTTTAATTCTCTGAATTTTGAGAGATTTTATTTAAATTTAGATATGTTTAAGGCATATCTGGGTAGATTCTCAGTAGTTACATCTGTACATTTGAGGGTGATATAATGGTAGAATTACTCGATTCAACTGCAAAAATTACAAGTGGTATCCAGGATTTAATTCGTGATAGCAAGGGAGAAAAATTGATGCTTATCACTCCCTATGTTCAAATTGCAAGTCAATTTAAACTTGATATTAAGGATTTGACCGTCTTCAGGACTCAAATTACAGTGATTGTCAGGGAGGGTGAAAATCACAATCCCCAGGATGTGAATTTTTTGCAGGAGATGAGTGGAGTTTCATTATGGACGCTCCCAAATCTCCACGCAAAGTGCTATCTCAATCATAAATGTGCAATCATTGCTTCAATGAATCTCTATGCATATTCGCAGGTCAATAATACAGAGATTGGTGTTCTTATTAGTAGGGAAAATGATCCTGAATTGTATGACCAGGTTTATGAGACAATGCGGAGAATCCACCGGGAAAGCTGTGAGTATGAATTTGAAATCGTGAAAAAGAGTGAAAAACCAAAAGAAACCAAACAAGAATACAAAAAAAATCCCCCGGAAAAATCAGCCTCGAAAAAGAATGGAAAGCTGGAAACGGGTCATTGTATCCGGTGCGGAAAACCGATGCCATTTAATCCTGATAAACCACTATGTGACAAGTGCTATCCTATCTGGGCCAAATACGGCGATAAAAAGTATACAGAAAAATTCTGTCATATTTGTGGGGAAGATGTTCCCTCTCACAAGAGTTCGTATGAGAAGCCGGTTTGTTATCCGTGTTATAAAAAATATTTGAAATGAGCATTAAAATTGGAGATAATATATTAAATCCATTATGATTTATATGACTTCTTGTTTGGTTAAATATTCAGAAATTTGTGATTAATATGTCTAGACATTTATTACCTAATTCATCAAAATTGATTCCAACTTTAGAAAGTATTTTTCGGAGTAATGGGCTGGATGATATCACTGATAGGATACGGGGAGTTGAATGTGAGTATTCAAAAAATCGCGAACCTATCAATATAATGAAGCCCAGATATTCATTAAAAATGCCTGTCGATTTGAATCTTATAGTGCCTGGAGAAGACTTTTCATTTTTTGAAAATAACAAAATAAAAAAAATATTCAAAAATTTAGCAATAAAATATTGGATAAAAATTGTGCTTATTTCTTCTGTGACGTTAATGTAAAGCCTAAATTATTGTCTTCTAATTTTCAGAATAAATTTGATTCAGATATTGATCTCACCATTAGTATTTTTACAGGTGATGAGAAGCACTCCATTCCAGAAATGATCATTCAGAATTCGAAAGAGATGTCAATTGCTTATCAATATGTGTACATTATCGAGAATGTTCTCAGATCGCATATAGAAAATAAGGGCATTTTACTTTTCGGAGACGAGTATCTTAAAAAAATTTCCGTACCGAGGAAAATAACAGATAAAATTGAACAAAGAATGGAAAATGATGAAAAGAATGTCTGGATGTCCTTTGATAGGGACTCTCACTTGAACCATTTGGACCTCATGGATCTGTATAATTTGGTCGAAAATAATTGGGATTTATTCAGAAATGATTTTCCAACGAAAGAATGGATTAAGTCAAAGATTGCAGAGATAAATGAATGCAGAAAACTAATCGCTCACAATAATAACTGTATTGGCCCTCATTCAAAAGAAGTCTTGATTACAAATTCTAAAAGTATTTTGAAGCAATTGGGATATTTAGGGTGATGAGTGCGGTTTTTTCATGGAAAGACTGAATCAATTTCTGCTCCCCCCTCTCATTTAGGTTTAATAAGACCGAATGCCTTTGAGGAACTGGTCGATGAGATCATCCGGGCCGCTTGGGATTGAGACGACGATGAAGCGTCTCTTAAATGAGATCGAGAGCACGAAACGCCGTGTCAACGCACTTCGGATTCACGGTTATTCCGGAACTCAAGGAAGCCTCTGCATTCATCAAAATGCGGCTTGACGAAATGGAACGGGACGAACTCGTTCGCCTGAAGAAGATCAAGGCGAAGAGTAAGGCCTGATTTCTTTTTTTTTGTAATTCTGATTTTTACTTTCATCCTGCAGTGGGAATATTTATTATCTGAGGATGCCATTTTCTTGATCATGTCATATGGTCAGATAGTCTGGAGTTGGATGGAAGGGCTGTTGTCTTTTCTGTTTTCAGAGGTCTGGGACCAAATCACTGGCGTCTTAGATGATCTGCGTTTTTCCCTGATTGATTCAGTTTTTGGGGCTATTGCAGTGGATAATTCTTATCTTCAGGAGATATTTGAAACATTTCATGGCTTAATTACAATTGTTCAGGCTTTGGGTGGTTTGGTAGGATCATTGGTATATCTGGGTTTTGCTATAACCTTATTAAGGATGTTCAGGACTGTATTTTCAATCCGATAGGTGTAAAAATGGCAACAAAAATTGAATCTGGTCTGTCTCTGGAAGGAGATGATGCCCGTGCATTCCATAGATATATGGAACATCCGGATGATACCGAAGCCGGTCGTGAACTCATCAGGGAAGCATTGCGATTGACGAAGAGCGATCCTGATTCCCGTTGATTTCGTTCATTTGGAATTGGGAATCTCTATTGTCGTAAGAAAGATCTGTGGTGCTTTGGGGATTTCCTGTCCTGAATTTGTCAGATCATCGATATACAGTTTAGTTGCATCTTTGATGTTTTCAAGTGCTTTTTCAAAGGATTCCCCCTGTGCATAACATCCCTGAAGCGCGGGAACCCGGGCATAGTAGCCATCTTCTTCCTTTTCGATGATGACACTAAACTGAGTCATTGTTATTTCTCCTCCTGAGCTTTTTTCTCATCTCGGCTATCGAAAGGGTGCCTTCATTCTTTCTCTCTGCAATAATCGTGAGGTCATGCAAACCTTCCTGCATCTGCTGATATTCTGAAAATGGCAGAATCACCGATATTTTGTTACCGTTTTCATCGACGATATATTGTTGCGGTGAAGATTGCATGAATCAGTATCATGTTCAGAATGATAAATATATTTCTGAAGAGATCATACGGGCCGCTGAGATTGAGAGCACGAAACGCCGTGTCAACGCACTTCGGATTCACGTTTATCCAGGTATTCCAAGGGTGTCACTGCCGCCTTTAAAATCCCCAAGTGTGCCGGTTTAAAAATCCACAAAAACCAAACCTCGGTTGATCACCCCAGAGGTTTGGCAGATGTTGAACATGGAGGATTATTTGATGATTCGGGACATTGCCCACGACGTGGAACGGGAACGAGGCTGGAAAAAAAGATGAGAAAAACGATAAAAAAATCCCATCACTTCTTTATGATATAATATGTGTGTGATCCTGAACCCTTCTTTTCAAGGACTTTAGATTCTCCGGACTGAATCAGGTAGATCAGTTCCTCTAAATCCATGGTTACTGTTGCACGCACTCCACACAAATATGTAACAGTAAGGGAGTTACTGTTTCATTTTTGCGTGAAACAGTATGAAACAGTAAACCCATTGGAGAATCGATTGGTAAATCAATCAGAAATGTCAGTAAATCACGTTTAAAGCAAACTATTGGTTTATTCATCCATGAGCGTTGTTTTTACTGTTTCATCAGTTCAGCATGAAACGGTCTCATGAATGGATTTGCCTGCCTGAATTATGTGAAAACGGTATATATCTTCAAACCGTTCACTGGAAACACTCTGTTCTGCTTTTGGAATTTCCTGTCCTGAATATTTCAGATCATCGAGGTTTAGTTTTGTTGCGTCTTCTCCTAAATGAAATCGAGAGCACGAAACGCCGTGTCAACGCACTCCGGGTTCAAGGTGATACCGGAACTCAGAGGAGATCTTTCGCATTCATCAAAATGCAACCTGACGAAACGGAACGCGACGAGAACGTTTGCCTGAAGAAGATCAAGGCGAAGAGCAAGGCCTGATTTCTTTTTTTTAATTTAACAAGATATATTAGCTGAGAAATAGATTTCTCACAATATGGGTAATAATAAAATATCGCTGCTTGTTTTGTCGTTACTTTTTCTTGGAATTATTGTCTCAACGAGCTGTGGCTGTATTGAAACGGATTCAAAGTCAGAACAGGTTGGAGATACTGATTTGGGTGTTGCTGTTGTTGAGCATGAATACGTATTCGGATTCATGGAATCAAAATATGATGCCAGAATATGGGTGATGGGTGCTGACGTTGTCGATGTGCAGGGGATTACAGAATCTGAATTAGAGGGGTACTTAGACCAATATGTGAGGGCAAACTCCCCTCCCAAGACTGTTGTTTACACTCCGGTTAGCACGGAACTATCCAGTCTGGAAGTCATAGGGGATGTATCCGGTCTGGATACCGATGGTGAAGGTGTTGCGGTTGACACGATACGATTTACAGTCGGACTTGCTGCCGGTGGTTCTCCGGTGAATTTCAGTAGTGCCCAGATGGTGTTTTCTACCCGTGATGGTGTTGAAATCCTAAAACAGAGCAGTCCGATAACCAGTGAAACCACAACGGCAGGACACTGGACGATTGCTGATGGTGCTTTTGATGATCTGTTACTTGAAGGAAATGATACATTTACCCTTTGTGTCATGCCTACGACTGCACTGCCTGCAAACCAGCAGTTCAATCTTGAGATTCGTCCGTCTGTCGGGGGATCATTTGCTCTGATAAGAACCGTGCCTGCAAAGATACATGAGGTAAATATCCTGAATTAGGCATTCCCATCCCTCTTTTTTTCAAAGTTTGTAGGAAGCCGGTGCGTAAACTTATCCGGGAAGCACTGCGATTGATGAAGAGCGACCAGGTTTCCTATTGATTCATTTCCTGTTCTCATCGACGATATCATGTCGCGGTGAAGACTGCATGAATCCGTATTCTGTTTTTGAATACCTGAATCTTTTCTGAAAGGATGATTGAGATCATCCAAACATCTAATATGTATGCAGGTGTGGTAGTATGTATGCAGTCGACATCGATCCGGATTCAGGCAACGACCCGCGATCATCTCCAGCGGCTCAAAAAACATTCCCGTGAATCGTTTGATGATGTCATCACAAGGCTTCTTGACGCAACCGTTGATGATGAACCCCTGAGTGAAGAGACGCTCGCGACCATCGAAACATCACTGAAGGAATACCGTGAGGGAATTTACTATACCCATGAAGAGATTCTCACAGAATTAGGTGTGGCTGATGAGCCTGCAAAAGGAACATCTGCGACAAAATCCACCGTAATATCAGCCAAAAGACCCTCCCGAAAATCCGGAACAGCAGAGACGGATGCCCGATGAGATATCACCTCAGGTATTCATCGTCCGCACGGCATGCCCTGAAACATCTTCCCCGCGAAGTGGCGCTGAAATTTGTCGCTGAGCTCCAGGATCTTGCAGAAGAACCTGACCCCCGACTCTATGTGAAACGGCTTCAGGGAGCAGGAGTGCCTCCCTTTTATTCGCTTCGTATCGGGCAGTACCGTGCGGTGATGTCCATTCTGGATGAAGTGATGGTAATTCATGTGATTGAGGTCGGGCACCGGGGGGGAGTGTACCGGAAGTTTTAGCCTCAATATTTCTGCCTGTTCGTCCCCCGTTTATATCTCCCGTTTTGACGTCTTCCGGAACGCCATCTTCCGGAACGCCATCTCCCGGAAGATCGCGATCTTTCTCTCCTCATCGTCCGTGATGACAACCGTATAGGAGGCGAGTTTTGGGTTCCGGGTAAACTCCTCCGCCGTGAGGGTGCCGTCCCGTTCTCCCGTGCGAAGGAATCGGCGGCGAAGAACTCCTTTGCGTTATCGATATCACCGGATGATGACATACGGTGAGACTGGAACCGTGAGAAAAAAAAGGTTATTCCATAAGCAATTTGCCCTGCTTAGGAACCGGACAGGGAATGCAGGTGTAACGGGCCATTCATTGCATTACCTCATGATCCTCAACAATTTTATCGTAAACATCGATAGACCATATCTGGTTGCAGATCTCAAGATAGAGATCACAGCGCCTGTCAATCTCTTCCTTTCCAAATATTTCATAAGGCTCAAACGAAAGTTCCGCATCACTGATGTAGCTTAAAAATGTAGGATTATTTTTGTAACAGTCTTTGTTAAGCGACTTTGCAAGCAGATTCTGGCCAAAATAATTTTTACATTTAAGGGGGAAATCCTCGCATCCAAGACTCTGGTTAAATCCTCTTGTCAGAAGCACAAGGTTTCCCGGACAATTTCTGTATTCATTAAACTCTGCTTCTGATTCAAATTTATCCTGATTTCGTTCCCATACATCCGGAATAATATGTTCAATCTCAAACGGTTTTTTCAGTTCCCATGATATATAATCAGGATAATTAGAAGGAATCCCGCATTCTTTTTCTATATGTGAGGTAATTCTTGCCAGAAGGCGGTGGATTCTCTTCCGGTTCTGTTTGTTTAGATAAAGCTGACCGATATTGTCAAAATTTTCATCAATATTTTCAGTAAATCTCGTTAATTCAGTTGAGAGATCATCAATATCAAGTCCGCGTATATCCTTTGTAAAATTAAATATTGTATAAGAAATCGCTGAATTTCCAAAATTGTGTGAGTTTACAATACGCCTTGCTATAAACTGGTCAAGAAACGCTGAAACAAGATTTATTTTGGTGTTAACGGTATTCTCGTCATCTCCTGGATTTAATGGTGACAAAATGAGAGGATATTGTATTGAAGTGAAACCATTTGAGTAGAGGTAATACAAATACGGGAATTTCTCATTGAATGAATAAGTGTTTTCAAGGATTTTTTTGTGCTGTCTTGCAAAGAATGAATAATCCAAGTCGATAAACTTTGAAAAATCACGGTGAGTATTAAGTCCGGCCTTCTCTTTCTCATCTCGCACCCACTTATGAAAAGAAGTCCCGATCTTTTCAAAATCACGATTGGCGGCACCTCTTGTTCTTTCTCTGAAAGTTTTTGCATATTTTCCCCTGAGCCATGCCTTGAAAAAATCGGAAGCATCCTCTGATTTGTCAACCTCTTTTAGTTCAGCCAGATATTTTTTCCATATTTCATGGCAATGGTTCTTCTCGTCCTGATCGTCAATATTTGCAAGAAGATATCCTTTCAGCATCTCAGTCGAACTCAGAGGCAAACCCCTGTCATTCATTGTCTCAAAGATGGTATAGGCATCATCATCGTTGTCTGCCGATATCTCAACAATATCGACATTATCGGTAAGCCAGTCGATGAAATATGCAAGAGCATCTCCTTTCAGTTCATCCGGAAATATCTCTTCTATATCCGAATATCGCTCAAGCATAGTTTCAATAGATTCGGGTGAGTCAGAAGAGTTAAACTCCTCATTTTTATAAAGAGAATGAAAGCACCTTTCTCTTTCCTGAATATCAAGATTAAATGATTTTTTTCCGTACTGCTCGGAAAAAATAAGATTTTCAATATTGACGATACCGTTCTTCTTCTCATTCTGGAGATTGTTGAGATAAATCAGAAGAAGAGTCAGGGTTGTTAGCCTCTGCTGACCGTCAATAATAAAATTTTTCCCGTCTTTTTTGCTAATAACTACTGAACCAAGAAAATAATGTGGATAGCTTTGAACCTTCGTTCTTTCATGACATGGATCATAGTGATTGAAAAATCTGGTCTGAAAGTCATCAATTAACTCCTCCACCTGCTCTCTCTCCCACTTGTATTCCCTTTGGTAATAGTCAATAGAGTATTTGACACCGTTTAGCAGTTCACATATTGTTTTTGTCTTTCCTTCTATTCCAGTACTTTAAAAATCCCTGTTTTTTTCACCACTTTCCTACGAGTTTTGCCTAAAAGTTAAGCACTTTACAATTTCATCCATTATCTTTCCAACTC
>NZ_JAAAWJ010000034.1 GCF_009914725.1 Methanogenium sp. MK-MG | reverse complement strand
AGTCGCGTCTCTGCGGCTGGACCAGGATATGCTCGATACCTGTAGGAAACGATCATTTATTTCTCCGTTTGGGAATCAACGTAACTTTTCAGAACGCCAGGACTAACCTGCCCGGATGTTGCAAGGAAATATGAAGGCGACCAGAACGCATCACCACATAACAGCTCTTTGGTTGCAGGGTATTCCTGACGCAATTTGCGTGACGACACATAAATATAATTATCGCAGTGAGGAAGGGACTCTGCTTCCATCCCCGGCCTAAAGACCCGGGACTTCCCGCTCTGCCCCTTCACCCCGCAAGTTAAAAAGGCGGACATCTTTTTTTTGTGGGATTTGATATTGTCCCGGTGCGCATTGCTCATAATTTTTAAAATATTCTCACCTATATCACATTGCATTTTTCATGGCATGGATGTCATTTGAATATCCCCCTCCCTAATTTACCATTTACCGGAATGAATGATCTTTTTGACCAAAAAATATTTACCGACCGGTTTTTATGAGGGAAAAAAATGAAGGAGCCTTTATGCCGGATCGTTTCAGGAAAATCCTTTGTCAAGCGTCTTTTGGCTTTCAATATCAAGACCGGTGACATAAACCGACTTATTTTCCTGCTGATATTTGTCGATTACCCTGGCAATTGCCTCAACCGCAGAATGATCCCATATATGGGAGTTTTGAAAGTCTATCTCAATTTTGTCGGGATCGCCTGTATAATCAAAAAGGTCAATGAATGCTGTCATTGTCCCGAAGAACAACTGTCCTTTTACCGTATAAATTTTAACTCCGTCTTCTCTTTTACTGCCAGAGACAGAAATGACTGACATTTTCCAAGCCATTGCAAGGGCGGCAAGCACAACACCGGTTAAAACACCCTTTGCCAGGTCATGGGTATAGACAACAATGGCAATTGTTGTAAGCATGACAAATGCATCGCTCTTTGGTATTTTGGAAATATCCTTAACTGACTGCCATTCAAATGTCCCGACTGCAACCATGATCATGACACCGACAAGTGCTGCCATGGGAATTTGTGCCACAATATCACCAAGAACAATGATCAAAAATATCAGGAACAGTCCGGCAGTCATCGAAGAAAGCCTTCCTCTTCCTCCGGAAGTTATATTGATGACGGACTGGCCAATCATTGCACAACCGGCCATACCTCCGAAAAAACCTGTAATGAAGTTTGCAATGCCCTGCCCCTTCACTTCCCGGTCTTTATTACTTTTAGTATCTGTCATTTCATCAATAATGGACGCCGTAAGTAGCGATTCAAGAAGCCCTACGATAACAAGCGTTACAGAATACGGAAGAATAATCAGCAGCGTTTCAATGCTTAACGGCACCATCGGAAGATGAAACAGAGGAAGTGCTTTTGTAATTGTGCCTAAATCTCCTACTGTCAGGACATGTAACCCCGTCCCAATTGCAACTGCAGTCATAACAATAATGGCAATAAGAGGTGCCGGGACTGCTCTTGTAAAACGAGGCAAAAGCCATATAATTCCAATTGTTGCTGCGGTCATGAGATAAACAGGAAGCGAGGCACCAATTATAAACGGAATCTGGGCGAGGAATATCAAAATTGCAAGGGAGTTTACAAAGCCAAGTACTACTGAATACGGTATAAATGATATAAAACGTCCCACTTTCAAAAGACCAAGGGCAAATTGTATCATTCCCGTCAGGACGGTTGCTGCAAGGAGATATTCAAGCCCGAAATCCCGTACAAGAACAATCATGACAAGTGCCATCGAACCTGTCGCAGCCGAGATCATGCCTGGTCTTCCGCCTGTAATGGATATTACAACTGCAATACAGAATGAGGCATACAGACCGACCATTGGATCAACGCCGGCAATGATTGAAAAGGCAATTGCTTCAGGAATCAGCGCAAGTGCAACAGTAATTCCGGCAAGTACGTCACCTCTTATATTTGAAAGCCATTCATCTTTTATTGTTTGCGCGTTCAAGAAAAGTGTCCCCGTTTAATTTGAATATTGATTATTTGCGTATTTTACAGGATTCTGCGGGATATTAACTTTTTAATTTAAAAAAATTATATTACTCAAAACCCGTTTTTATTCTAACAATTGGCTTACAGTTTTTAAAATATCTCTCTGTGTGACATTTTTATTATATCAATAATAATCGCCATCTGCATTGTTAATTATTCCGCAGGAAATAACATTTATTTCCATGTGAAATGTCATTTAGAGAAAATCCCGCTCCTATATTTTATTAAATCTTCAGGATCATCCTGAATATATCACATATTGCCAGAAATAATGAATATCTCTGATTGCTTTGATAATAAGCGTGCATGAGGCGTCAGCCTCTCGCGTTTTGATGACAAATCACAGAGTGATTTACAAAGTCAATCTACCTGATCGTTATTTCTTTATGCAGGGTAAATAAAAATATATCGTGAATTCGTGGAGTGTCATGAAGCGGAATACTTTGCGGTTTTAGACAAGTCATCATTGGCATTTTCGGAAGGGATTTTACCGGAGTAATAATATCATGTATGAAAAAATTCTACTTGCAACTGACGGATCTGAAAATGCAAGACGTGCGGCCGATGAGGCGGCAGGTTTTGCCCGGAAATTATCCTCACATGTGATTTTAGTATATATCATAAATACCCCGCCTTCACAATCCAGAATGGCAAAGGCAAATTTTGATGTGCATTCCCTTCTTGAAGAGGATGCAAAATCCGATATAAAAAATACGCTGGACATTTTTGAAACGGAAAGTCTGGCATATACGTTAAAGGTTGCAATAGGTGATCCCGCAGCTGAAATAATAGAAATGGCCGAAAAGGAAAAAGCTGATCTGATTGTCATCGGCAGTCGCGGTCTTGGTACTCTAAAGGGGGTATTTATGGGAAGTGTGAGTCAGAAAGTAACCCATCATGCAAAATGCCCGGTTCTGATTGTAAAATAAAAAATGCATTTTTTAAAAAATTAATTCAGTACATTTTTGAAACAAAATCCGGAAAAATAATGTCAAAAAAATATATTTGGTGATTGGAGTGTTATCCGGACTCAGCGTCGCTGGTGTTTCCTGAACGCATACCAGACACCGCCCCCTACCACCACGAGCATGAGCAGTCCGAGTATGGTAACAATCGAACTTTCCTTGACAACCACGCGGAAATCATCGCTTGTTTCAACCTGATCGGATTTGACCTTCAGGCTAATCTTGTATTCACTTGCAGCGATGCTTGACGGTGGGATGAGGGTGACTGATATCGTATTGCTCTCGCCCGGTTCCAGACTGGCAATGGTCTTTGGTGATATCGTGGCCTTCCAGCCCTCAGGTGCGGAGATCTCCGGTTTGATGTTTGTCAGTGAACCCGCACTTCCGGTGTTTTTCAGTCTGACATCAAAGGTGACCTTATCGCCTTTGCCCAGCTCATAGCGGTATTTATCAGTGTATACCTTCAGGATGTACTCCCCGCGAAGAGTAATGTCAAGTTCCTCATCGTAATCGTCACCACTCTGTGAGGTCACGACAGAGGTGAAATTATAATCGCCGGTCTCCTCTCCGTATGAAGGAATCACTTCGAGATATAATGTTTTTTCCTCTCCGGCATAGATAAAGATCTCAGACATACTTTCTGCTGAATCTTCAGCCTCCTTAAACCGTGTATACCAGTTTTCAGGCAGACCCTTGGAATGAAGGGTGAATGTACTGTCGGCTCTTCCGATATTTTTAAGTTTCATCTCGAATACCGGGTTTTTGCCGATGGATGTGGTTATTGAAAGAGTCTTATAGGATATTTCGACGGCATTGTTCATCTTTTCGAGCATGATATTTCCGGCATCCGTTTCAAGACCAGAACTGACCTTGACTGCTACCGGGAGAGCACTGTGATACCCTTCCTTATTGATATGGAGGGTGTATTCACCATGGGGCAGCTCGCTCCTGATTTTGCCATCATTGGAGGTTTTAATAGCCATCACCGGTTCAGTATCTTTTCCCTGCATGACGGTGACCGTTGCACCTTTGATGGCTTCCCCCAGTTCATTGACCGTGGTCAGTTTTAATATACCGCGTTCACCTGCATGTGTCTCTGAGATCTCTATGTATAGCCAGCAGTATCCATTTCCGATATGAACTTTTACATAGCCTTCACCAACAGGCGTATCTGATGACGTTTTTACTATGAAACGAATGTCCTGACTTGAACCCTTTGGAATTGAGATTCGGGTGATCTCAGTTTCACCATTCAGGAACTGATACTCCCAGTCTGACGATTCACCGAAGGTCTCGACCCATAATTTCTTTGGAGATGCGTCACCGTTGTTCGTCAGTGTGAGTGCAAATTCTGCGTTCTCCCCTGCTTCAAGTACAATGCCCGGAAAAGGACACTGGATCTGAATGTCGCGACCCTCAGAACTCTCTTCGGCTGCTGCCGGCAGCGGAAGTATGACGGTGAGCAGGAAGAGGATGATGAGGATTGAATATTTAATCTGTTTCATATTCCCCTCCTATCTGATATCCATTCGCATAAACCGCACGTAGGCAAGCCCGAGGAAGAGTGCCGGGAAGGCAAACAGTGCGATGATGTTCTTAAAAATATCTGCAAATACATCTGTTTCCGGCATCTCAGAGCCATCGTGTTCAGCGGAACTGAAGGCCATTGACATCATCCTGCTGTAATCCGGTATCAGCAGTTTGTATGAGATCGTCTGCAAATTCATCGTTGGTGAAATTAGTGTGATAAAATCCGATACTGATTGCCGTTTATTCCAGTATTCATCAGATCTCTTCTGGTATTCTTCCCAGACGGGATCGGGTTTAGGTTCCTCAAAGACACCATCCCCGGAACTTACCGAATATTCTACTTTCATGCTACTATACCCAGTGTTGGAGCAAATCGCCTCCTCAGGGTATTCCGGTGGTTCACCAATGATCATATTCATTACCGGCCCATTCAGCAGCATCGGCATGCTCATAAGGGCGACAAAGATGACCAGCGTATAGACGAGAGCCTTGCCGCTGTCATTTGCTACGGTGGACATGAAGAGTGACAGGGCGAAATACGAGAGTATCATCAGGAATGCCGCTCCGCCGTATACCAGGATCTTTGATAGTTCATCGCCTTCAGGGACAATTCCTGAGATCAGAAGGATGGCAAAGGTGACAATAAACGTAATGCCAAGTGCGATGGCAAGTGCCATAAGGCCGCCAAGCGCTTTTCCGTTTATGACTTCGTCGCGATATACCGGATGTGACAACAGTATCTTTAAAGATTTGGTCTCTTTTTCTTTTGATATCAGATCAAATCCCATTGCAATACCAAGAATCGCTCCGAGGGTTACTATAAGTCCACTGACTCCCAGGTAGATGGACATTATGGAGGGTTTTCCCCATCCGAATCCCATGCTGTATTCGTCGTCATCTGCGACAGACTGGCGGTCATTATAGCTCTGCAGATCCTTGTTATACTGTGCTGCGCCGCTGACCATTCCAATGATTGTTATGATCAGGAATATTCCGAAGATCAGCAGAAATTTTCTGCTCCTGAAGTGATCGCGTAGCTCCTTTCGTGCGATCACCGGCAGTCCGTTTGATTTCATGGTTGTTCATCCCCTGTGTTGTAATATGAGAGGATAGCCTGTTCAAGTGTCGACCGGTCGAGAGTAAGCTGGCGTATCATCACGTCTGTTTCCCGGAGTGTGTCTGCGATATCATCTCTGATGTCAGAGCGTGCAGTGATCACAGCTTCGTGCTGTTCATTGGAATATTCTGCCGTTATGAGGTCAGGGTGGCTGAATTCCGGCATGGAATCGCGCGTCTCCACCAGAATTGTCACCTGTTCCCCCTGAAGCACCCGTGTAAGATCTTTCCATGTGCCTTCTGCCACAAGTTTTCCCTGAGATAACACACCGATGGAGGTGCACACCATACTTACTTCTGAAAGAATATGTGATGAGACAAGGACTGTCTTTCCGTCTGCCGCCATCTGTTTTATAATTCTGCGGTAGTCTGCAACGCCCTGCGGGTCAAGGTTTGCCGTCGGTTCGTCAAGTATGATGACGGCCGGGTCGTTGAGCAGTGCCTTTGCAATCCCAAGGCGCTGGCGCATTCCTTTTGAGTAGCCGCCAACCAGTTTTTCAACTCCGTCAAGATTCACGAGTGATAACAGTTCATCGATGCGTGATCTTCTTGCGGAGGCATCAAGGCCATACAAACGGGCAAAAAAGTCGAGGTTTTCGCTGGCCGAGAGATTTGTATAGAATCCGACATCCTCAGGCATGTAGCCGATACGGTGCTTGACTTCTATCGGTTTTTTTGCAACTTCAATGCCATCTATCAGGCATCTCCCTGCTGTGGGTTCGATAAGGCCTGTCAGCATCAGTATTGTGGTACTTTTGCCAGCACCATTTGGTCCTAAAAGGCCGAATATCTCACCACCCGGGATCTCTAAACTGAGATCATTGACGGCATAGACACCGTTGTATTCTTTTGAGAGGTGGTCAAACGTAATCATATTTTTTCACTGTCTCTCTGCGATATACCCATGTAGAGACAGATAAAATTGGGTCACTATGTATTATAGCTATTATCGCACAGTCATGAACACGTTGGGTAAAGTGGTGATGTGTGTGCGACAAACATTATATCTGAACATGCCTGAAGCGGGAGATTTTAGCACAACTGAAACAGAAACAAAAGGACGTGGGGGCACCAGGTCATGTAGATGATTGTGCCATATTGTTTATTGCCTTATCTCGTCAATGACTACTGCAATGATACACCGGGTGGCCACCCTTTTTGTGTTGATCTTTATTCTTGTCGCGCCAGCTACAGCTGATGACAGTGACTCTCTCCCTTATTACAAAGATGTTATTGTCATTCATTCAGCCGAACGTGAGAATTTCCAAATCGGTTTTCCCTTTTTTTCAACACTGGAAACAGACATCATTTTTCAGGAATGCATACCTGCCAAAGATATAGTGGTTGGCGGTGTTTCAATGGTGAATCTAACGGATGCTGAATTTGCTGAATATTCTGATATGGACTGGAAGAATAGCAATTCCATGCAGGTGCATCTGGAGGACGGGCTGCTGAGTGCAATACTTTCGGTTATGGATCTGAAGTATTATCTAATCACACAGGGTGATGTGCCGATGGAAGCACTGAATACCCTGCCGGCAAACAATTTTGCGTATGATGAAAGTCAGGACCGGTATTTCCAGCTCAGTGTTCCGGATGAAAAGCAGCACCTCTGGATCGATCTGAACTGGGCGGGCAGGGATGTGGCATACAAACTGACGGTATTTTCGCCCGATGCAGTTATGGGGCCGTTTGAGGATTCTGATGACGGAAAGATTGATCAACGAATATATCTCGATATCTCTGCTTCTAAGTACCTGACAGCAGGTATGTGGTATTATCAGGTTACCAACCTGAACGGTGGATATAGCAACTTTAATTTCACCAATTATTATTGAGTGTGAGGGGGGATGATATGAGAAAGATCTGGTATATTGTGCTGGTTATTGCTGTTCTGGGTCTCCTTTCACCCGGAGTTTCGGCCAATCAGTATTTTGTTCACTCAGCGTATGAACATCCACCGGAAGGGTCGCCTGTATACCCACAGCCTGTTTCGTTCTGGGACTTACCCCTCTGGATCATTATCCTGCAGTTTGCCTGTCTGCCGGCAGAGGTGTTTTTTGTTGTAAAATGGTGGGCGTTCCTCGGTCTCAGCCGTGTGAGCGGGGACAATGTGTTTGAAAATGATACCCGCCGAAAAATCTATGACTGCATCAGGAAGAATCCCGGTATACACATGCGTGCCATTGTAAAGGAGACTGATGTCAGCCTGGGCACACTTCGCTATCATATCAATCAGCTGTGTAAAAACCATAACCTCGCGATACTTGAGGAGAGGGGACATACCCACTATTTTGAAAACAGCGGGACATACTCTGTATCACAGCAGAATGTGCTTAAGCATATGCGAAATTCAACAACGCGAAAGATTCTTGAGGTTCTTGCCGCAAACCCGTCTGCCACCCGGAAAGATATCTCTGAATCACTTGGCATTACGGGTTCCACCATAACATGGCATATGAAACGCCTTGAGGAGGACGGGGTGATTGATGTCCGGAATGAAGGCCGTTTTGTGCAGTATCGTATCAGTGAGAATGCGGTAACCGTGATGACAAAGACTCACCACTTTACCGGTGTTGAGCCGCCGTGTTAATCTATGATTTATCACAAAACCCTGAATGATGTGAAGGATTATATGAATATTACAGGGACAAATTCAGTAATTATTGATACGTATCTGATGACTTTCTGAGACTTATTTTTGTATATTTATGATATCAATTCATCTTTGCTTTCGATTCGTTTGATCGCCCAATCAACTTTTTCTCTGATATCAGGGTCCGCGAGAGATTCTTTAAGCGCTTTGAAAGCTTCTTCTCCTCCAAAAATTACAAGTGCATCCACAGCTTCGTTTTTAACTTGTTTCTCGCTGTCTTTTAAGCGCCTGATAATGGATCCTGCTGCACGTTCATCCCCGATTAACACCAGTGCTTTTATGGCAGCAATTCTGACTTTTGTTATATCGTCATTTAATAGTCTGATGAGCGGTTCAACAGCCGTTTTATCTTTAAGCATCCCAAGACCTGTTGCCGCACCCTTCCTCAGCCACTGCTCCTCACTGTCGAGACATTGTATCAGCGGGAGGGTTGCTCTTCTGTCACCAAGCATCCCCAGTGATTTGGCAGCGATCCAGCTTACGTCGACATATTCATCCGAAAGAGCTTTGATTAGAGGTTCTAATGCTTCTTTGGCGTGCATATCACCTAATATTTCAGCTGTTTTCCATCTGAATAGAAGATTGTCACTTTCAAGGTATCTGATTAGCTTCTGTATGCTGTCTCGTCTTTTTTTTTCATAATCTTCTTTTGAAAGATCATCTTCTTCAGTGGTTTTAGCGGGATGTTGCATCTTAGACCACAACGCCATTGTGGTAAATGAATATTTAAATATGATCCAAAAACGAGAGAATGATTCGGCTCTGTAAAAATGCTGCCAGAATAAAAATCACGGAGAATGAACGGGAGGTCATCAAGGCAGGTTCTGTCCTGCTCATATCATCCCGCAGACGAGGACCATGATTCAGGTGAAACATTAAGAACCCTCTCTCCATAGAGGAGGGTGTCCGTATGTATGAACTGGTCTCCCCGGTGAAACCGCTTGTCGTCCTGAAATATCTCTCCGTCCTGGTGATGGGTGCCGGCGCCATGCTTTTAGTGCCGCTCATTGTTGCACTGTATTTCGAGGAATATACAACTGCAGGTATCTACATGATAATCGGGTCCTCTATCATTCTCCTGGGATATCTCTTCCACCGCCTCCTGCCGGAAGGGGAACTGGAGTGGAAGGAGGCCCTCATCATTGCAGCGGTTATTTTCCCCTTTGCAGCACTGCTGAGTGCCATACCTTCACTCTCTCAACAGGGATGCCGTTTCTGGATGCCTATTTTGAGGCCGTCTCCGGGGTGACGACGACCGGTCTCTCTGTTGCTCCTGCAACAGTGGGTCCGGCATTTCTCTTTGCCCGGTCCTGGCTCTAGTGGGTGGGCGGGTCGGTGGGGTCAACGGCGGGAGGCATTAAGATTCTCAGGCTCGTCATCCTGTTAAAAGTGGTGCACCTGGTCTTTATCCGCTATTTCCTGCCCCGTGAAGCATTGACACCGCTCAAACTGGGGGAAGAAGTGATTGAGACCGAGGCGGTCTACAATATTCTCACTTTTGTCTTTCTCTATTCCCTGGTACTGGTCAGTTCCAGTTTCATCTTTATGCTCTATGGTTTCGGACTTGACAATGCCCTCTTCGAGGTATCGAGTGCCCTCGGGACGGTCGGCCTCTCCTGTGGCATCACCAGTGCTGCGATGCCAGTTCTCTTAAAAGGAGTATTAATTGTTGATATGCTCCTGGGAAGGATTGAAATCGTGCCATTGTTTATCCTGGCATTCCCGAGAACATGGGTGAAGAGATAGTGTAACTGAAACTGCCTAAAATGACATACTCAACGAGGTGATGGTGGACAGGGCCAATATTATCATCACTGATGTTGGATACAGCAACGGTATCATTCATGTGATGCTGCAATGATCCCACAGGAATCCTGAAACACCATGGCCTTCTCTTTTTTGCCGGGCCCGGCATACCGGATTTTGCCTGGGATAATCATTCCTGATGCATCTGTGAACGGCAATTGTCATCGGACCCATGCTGTTCAGAAAGGCCCGGACATGATATTTTTTTCACTACTTTCTGACGCGGCGCAGATATCCTGGCAGAGATCCCGCAGGGACTCTGTAACAGGATTTTCAGTCTTTCCCGAACCTACACATCTTACAGCAGGCTCGGATTCAATGATCTGTTCATTGTAGGGAAGATAGTGAACCGAGGTGAATTTCACCACTCCGCCGGAGAGTTGCTCAATTTTCCTGACATCCGACTCCGAACGGACCTTGTTTACCACCAGATGAACATGCCTGATCCCGAGTTCACGGGCAAGGGATGCTGAGTGTTCGGCGACACTGTAGGCATTGAATGAGGGTTCGGTGACCACCACCGCCTGGGAAAACCCGTCCGACATCGCCCGGCCGAAATGCTCGACCCCTGCCTGGGTATCCATCAGTATCACCTCGTTTCGCCGCAGGCGGATGTAACGGAGGACACTGCCCAGAAGGGCATTTTCCGGGCAGAGACAGCCACCCGCCGCGGTGGAGACGCTTCCCATCACAAGCAGGCTGATGCGGTCGTCGATGGCAATGCCAAACCGATCCACCACATCGCTCACCTTCGGATTGAGCCGGAGCATCCCCCCCCACCCGGACCCCGGGCGCACTCCGACCTTCTCCTCGATATACACTGCATTCTTCGACAGGGGGACAATCTCTGATGCAGATTCCGGGGGATATCCAAGGGAAAAGGCGAGGTTCTGCTGCGGGTCTTCGTCAACAGCAAGGACATTCATGCCACCTTCGGCAAAGATGGATGACAGAATGGCACAGGTGGTGGTCTTTCCCACCCCACCTTTGCCGGCAATGACAATCCGCATGCCATCTCCCTGATACGGTGCCCGGTGGGTCCGGAAGTAGCGCGCCGCCTCCTGTATCCCGGATTTTTTGTCGGCCATCCCACTTCTCCCCCTACAGGCCGAGCTCCTTTCTCTTCCCGTCGATATGCGAGATGATCAGCTTCGCCGCCACTTCGGGGTCCGGCTCCACGGCAAAGTTCGCATGAACAACACCGATCACTCCACCTGTGAGAAGCTCGGTCACGTTCTGGCTGCCGGTGATATTGGGCATCACCCCAAGAACGGTATACACACCTGAGGCAACAAAATAGGAACCAATGGAGACTGCCTTCTGCGAATACCACTCAGGTGCGGCACCTGCCACCGGGAGCTGATGGATGCCGACACCCAGCGCCCTTGCCAGCTCTGCCAAAAGGACAAGGATGCGTGAACAGTCCACACATGACCCCATATGCAGGACCGGCGGGATGTCGAGGGCCTTGCATATTTCCCTGAGCCCCGGCCCGGCAAGAAATGCGGCATCGGGCATGAGAAGCCCCGCTTTTCCCGATGCGATCGCGGCGCACCCTGTCTCAACACAGAGGATATCGTGCTTTATAAGCTCCTTTGCAAGGGTCACATGTCCGTAATCATGCTTCACCTTCGGGTTGTTGCAGCCGACGATACCGACCACTCCTCTGATCCTACCGGCAGCAATGGCGTCGATGAGCGGCTGGAAGGTCCCGCCGAGGGCCTCCTGTATGGCCTCCACCGAGAATCCGGCCATCATGTCGACCGGTTTTCCGGGAATGATAACCTTTTCAGGAATCCTGTTCGGAAAGTTGTTGACCGCCATCTTCAGGATGGCCTTTGCCGTATTATAGGCATTCTCTGGTTTGAAGTCGTAGTAATACGAACCGACTATCTTCGATTTCTCGCTCGTCGAGACGATTTTTGTGTGATAACAGCTTGCCGTCCGCGGCAACGAGGGGAAGATACACTGGTAATCAATGATCATCGCCTCAAGGGCCCCGGTGGTGATCACAAGTTCCTGGTTTAAGTGGTTGCCCGCCATCGGGACACCCTTTCGCATCAAAAGTTCATTTCCCGTGCAGCAGAGACCGATCAGATTGACACCTTTTGCCCCCACCTCCTCTGCAAGCGCCTGTATGTCGGGGTCCTCCGAGACCCTGACGACCATATCCGAGAGCACCGGATTGTGGCCATGCAGCGAGACATTGACATAGTCCTCCTTCAGGACACCGAGGTTTACCTTCGACTGGTTGATCTTTGGTGTCCCGAAGAGGACATCGGAGATCTCTGTTCCCATCATCGAACCACCCCACCCGTCGCCAAGAGCTGTCCGCAGGCCGTGCAGGAGGATATTCACGTAGCTTGCCCCAACTCCCATGTGGACCCGGTGCATGGCCTCCACGATCTCCCTGTCAACACTCCCGCGGCCGGATGCCCGCGGCGTCCCAGATTGCCTGTGTCTGTTCGGGAGCCCGTTTTGAAAAGCAGATCTCGTTTTTTACCGTCCCAAACTCCTCAAGAAGCCCGAGGCTGACATCGACCGCTATCTCCTCGTCACTTCTCCCCTCCGTTGTCACCCCGAGTTCACCGGCGATACGCTTCAGCTTTGCAGGGTCGGATATCTTGTATCCCTGAGCCGTTCCCTTTCCTGTCTGGTAGAGTGTCTCGACGATGTCGCGGCCGTGATCCGAGTGTGCCGCGGCTCCCGTTGCGATGGTGTCGAGCAGATTTCGTGCGACGACGAGATCCCTGTCCGCACCGCAGACTCCCCGTTCGCGGTTATGATCAGGGATGATCCTGCACGGTCCCATCGCACAGCGGATGCAGGAAAGGCCGCTGGCACAATACGTGCACTGGGGCTGCTGCATATCGTAGCGGTCCCATACCGTCTCGATGCCCTCCCGCAGGGTATGCCGGAGCATCTCCTGTGCCGTCTCGTCAATCGTCCGTTCCTGAACCTTCTCGTCAATCGTCCGTTCCTGAACCTTCTCCTCAATGAGCATGGGGTCCATGAGGCTCATCCGTGCCCGGTCTATCTCACATGTCTCAAGCTTTTTTTCGACAAGCACCGGTTTTAATTTATCTTCCATCCTTTACTCCCCGGTTCCATCATACAGGATTTGAGTCCTGTAAAGGTGAAAATGGACGACATTGCATATAGCTATTTTCCAGAAAAGATGAAATGTCAGGGAGCCCTTACCGGATTACTGACGCATGTACACAGCGTGTAGCATCTGCGGAGATATCAGCACCGGGGATGTGATTGCCATCATCATGCTCACGCCCGGAGAGAGAGAGAGAAACAGCCGGTCAGCCAGCGCAGCTATGCGATGAGAAGCAGAGGGATAATCGAACTGCACCCAAAGCCCGGCTCGATTGGCTCCACGGTCATCGAAGACATCATCTTCGGGATGGGATTTGCCCACCTCGGCTATTGCCCCGGCACCATCGCCGG
Source organism: Methanogenium sp. MK-MG (assembly GCF_009914725.1). Classification (GTDB taxonomy): domain Archaea; phylum Halobacteriota; class Methanomicrobia; order Methanomicrobiales; family Methanomicrobiaceae; genus Methanogenium. The sequence goes on along the minus strand of NZ_JAAAWJ010000034.1, from coordinate 5,755 downwards.
AGCAGTGGTACACGACTCCCCTGACTGTACTGTTGTGAACTACCCCTGAGCTAAAGACTCAGGGGCTTCCTGCTTCACACCCCAAACTTATGTTCGCGAGTCCACAGACCCAGCCCCTCGTTCCGAAGGTGAAATGATCGCTTGGTTATCGCAATCAGATAACAATACATTAACACAACAAGTATTTTAATTATTGACTATGACTACGCTTACATCCCCTTGGCTAAAGACCAAGGGATTTTACGCTTTCCTTATAACCCTCTCTTCCCTATATACAATTCAATATGGATATTCGGGCCAGTGCAGAGAAAACATACCGATCCATGTTGCAGGTGATCCCGCAGGTCCTCGGCATCCTGCTGCTGGTAAGTCTTCTTCTGACAGTTATACCGCCGGAGTGGTATGGAATGGCCTTTACCGGCCATCTGGTCGCTGATCCGGTTGCAGGTGCTGCCATCGGGAGTATTGCTGCCGGAAACCCGGTAACCAGTTATGTCATTGGGGGAGAACTCCTGAATACCGGCATCAGCATCACCGCTGTGACCGCATTCATCGTTGCGTGGGTCACCGTCGGCGTGATCCAGTTACCGGTAGAGATGAACATCCTCGGGAAACGCTTTGCGATTGCACGCAATCTCTGCGGATTTGTCTTTGCAATACTTATTGCCATGCTGACAGAAGGCACCCTCTCCCTCCTCGGAGGTATGCTGTGAAACAGGAAGATGGAACGGAAAAGGGGAACGGGGAAAAAGAGAACAATTCACGATTTTCCATCATCTTCCTCGGTATTGTCGCAGGCATCTACTGCATTGTTGCCATCATGGATGCATCCGTCGCCACCCGTGCACTGGAGACCTTTTTCGGCATTCTCCGCCAGATAATCCCCGTAATGGTGCTGGTCTTTGTCCTGATGTTTCTTGTCAATCTCTTTATCAAACCAAAAGCAATTGCAAAGCATCTCGGCTCAGAATCAGGAATGGCCGGGTGGGTTATTGCAATCATCGCCGGCATCATCGCAACAGGTCCTGTCTATGTCTGGTATTCAATGCTCGCTGACTTCCGGGAAAAAGGAATGAGGACAGCCCTTGCAGGCGTATTTCTCTATATGCGGTCGGTAAAACTTCCGTTCATTCCCGTGATTATCTACTACTTCGGAGGCCTGTATACTGCAGTCCTAACCGCATACCTGATTGTGTTTTCTGTGCTGGTCGGGCTTGTCTGTGAGGCAGCAGAAGGAGATGAAGAGAGGCCTGCCCCCATAGACAAACCATCACAATAGGCACATCGTAACACAACAGAAAAGGCTGTGACAGACAAGAACAAAGCCTGCCTCACCCCATTCCCCCCTGGTTCAAAACCATGCGGTTTCAGTCACCGGACACGGATAAACTCTCGCAGATCAGCATGCAGGAATGCTTCTGCATCCCGCAGATCGCCACCTTCCAGTTTCGCAAAGAAGAAGCCGAATACGGGATAGGATGTAAAGTCCACCGGCCGCATCTCCAGCGGATCTGCAAACCCTGCCACAAACCCATCGTAATCAAACCCGGTGATCATCTCAGGGGAGATATCTGCAGGCGGCTTTACGATGAGGATGGCATAGACATCTCCGTTGTCATCCGCCAAAATGGATTCCCAGTCCGGCGCATTCTCTTCAAAGTATGCCCGGTATACATTGATGCCATAGGCGTACTCCGCGATATCGGTCGTACACCACCCGGCAAACCGCATCGGATTCACTTCAATGGGCACGACATGCCCGTCTTCATTTACCCGCAGCTCAATATGCAGGGGAAAATTCCGGATGCCGGTGAGTGCCTGGATCTGACGGAGAAGATCAGTCACGGGTGACAGGTATTTTTTGATAATAGCTTTGGATGTCAGGTAAACTTTGTCGTCTACATCCGCGTCAGATGAAAACATATGGGAGAGTATATTGAGAACAACCGGCTCACCGTCAGCCGTAAAGCAGGCATCCACTGCCAGTTCAGTACCGTGAATATACTCTTCGATAATCCATGTCGCAGAGTTGTATACCTGCGGGGGAAAGAGCGATGAATGCTCTTTTATCTCTGTTTTCAGTGACAACAGAACGTCTCCCCATTCCGCGTCTGAGGCGACCATGTGCACCCCTGCACTGAAGAAGCCGACTGCCGGTTTGATGATAAAGGGCTTCGGAATGCTGCGGATATCCAGACTGTCCAAATCTTCTGCTGCCACCTCACGAAAGAAAAAATCAGGAAACAGTGGCTGGAGCAGACGACGGAATGCCACCTTATCCTTGAACTGCGTGATGGTTTCCGGCAGTCCGGTAAATGCCAGATTCTCTGCAATCCAGCCGATGGCATGTTCAGAATTGCTGTATAGTTTCTGTTCGGGATTGTCTTTCATCAGGGCGATACATACCCCTTCTTCCATGAGAACGGTCCCGTCCGGAAAGTCCTGTTTCACTGACATTTCATTGTTGAGAACAGGCAGACCGGCAGAGATAATGGTTTCTTTCAGGTAACGGGACACATAGGGTTCATCGAGTATGATCACAGGTTACAGCTCCGGGTACAGACTATTTGAACCATGCCGGCAAAATGGTAGCGGAAGCGGGGATCAGGTGCCAGCCTGAAAAGGCCCTTTCAGACAGCTCACATGGAACAGAAACCACCTCATGTCAGGGGCGAAAGGTGTCCTTATTTATTAGAGAAAAGATCACACATATTCAGAACAATCTCATTTTCCGTATAACAATGGTTTTTGGCGGTTATACACTCTGCACATGCAAAACACCGCCGCCTGAATACCCATACGGAGAATTACTCAGATTTCCCTGACACCGGAGGAGAAGATATGACGCAGACAAACATCGACTGGAACGAATGCTGGAAAGAGCAGTGGCAGAAGAATCATGAGATCAACAAGCGGAAAGACACTTCAGGCATGTGGGACGAACAGGACGCCGCCCGCAAATTCTACCGGATGTCATATGAAAAGAACGGCGAACGGGTCAACCGGACCATTGCAGGACTCGCTCTGACACCCGAATCACGGGTTCTTGACGTGGGGGCAGGGCCTGGTGCCATCACCATTCCCATCGCCCGTCGGGTCAGTCATGTGACTGCGGTTGAACCCTCTGAAGGTATGTTTGCAGTGCTAAAGGAGAACCTGAGGGACGAAGAAATAGAGAACGCAGACTGCATACAGAAACGCTGGGAAGATGTGGACGTGGCAAAAGACCTCTCAGGCCCCTACAATCTGGTCTTTGCCTCATTCTCTCTGGATGTCCACGACATGAAAGCCGCGATAACGAAGATGTGCGAGGCTTCATCACAGTATGTCTATATCTACTGGTTTGCAGGAGAGGCATCATGGGAGAAGATGGCAAAAGACCTCTGGCCAAAACTACATGGGACAGCGTATGAGGTGTCACCGAAATCCGACATTATCTTCAGTATCCTGTATCAAATGGGCATCTACCCGCATGTCGAGCATTTTGTCTATGAACATATCTACCGGTTTTCAACCGAAGAGGAAGCTATTGAATACTTCAGACCACGGCACCTTGTCACCACCGAAGAGCAGGAAGAATTACTCAGGGAGTATATCATGCAATCCCTGGAACATGACGGAGATACGGTCACGGTGCCCGGCCATTCCCACCGCATGAAAATCTGGTGGGATGTCAATGATTTTCCGGCGGATGAGTAGGTGTGTAGTATTATTCCCTTTTTTATAACGGTGTAATGGAGTCATGTGTTACCATGGGTGAGACTCCCTTTACCGACATCATCAAAATCATGTTGCCCGATTTTTCCCGAAAAAAGGATTTCAGGTGCAGTATATCATACAAAAAAATAACAGAACCGTCCTACTCCCGCAGGAACTGTATCACCTGTTCTGCCACCTCCGGGTTACCCGGCAGGCGAAGATGGCAGTAATCCGCTGCGGCAGCATCCAGCGCTGTTGGGTCGTCCGGCAGCACGGCCACCTCGGCACCCGGCATGCAGGAGTCTGCATGGGGCACAATGCCGTCCCCGTGAGCGGTCTGCTGCCACCCGCCGGACGAATATGCCCACGTCTGCCCTCCGAAAAGTGGGAAGAAATCCGGCGTGCCGGTTACATTTTCTGCCACAATTACACGGTACCTGATATCACTGCGCAGGCCTGCATCCCGCAGTGCCTGCACAAACGGTCCGGTTGATCGGAAATCCTGAACCAGCCGGTCTGCCATGGGATCATAAGTGCGTGGCACAAAGCTGCCGGCCAGCTGCCGCAGGATTTCCGGCCCATGGACGGGATCGTTGAAGAGTTCCGCCATCGATGACCCGTTATTCGGCGGGCCGATGCCAATCAGATTTCTCACCGGAACGCTGCAGGAGACACCGTCCATCACCTCCAGCATATACCGGGCCACAGCAGCGCCCATGGAATGGCAGACAATATCAACCGGCCCGTGATAGGCGTACTCCTCCTGCATGCCGCGGATATAGTCCATCAGGGCACGACCGATTTCTTCACCACCCGCATTCCGCATTCCGGTATGGCTAAAATTCCAGCATACAAAAGATTCCTCTTCCAGCCGCCGGACGAGAGATTTCCAGACCCCGGGGTGACTCTTCCAGCCATGTACAAGCACAACAGGACAGCACTTATGCATAATATATACTGTCACTCCTCAATCATGTGTACATCGTTTAAAAATGAAGACTTTAGTGGTCTTCAGCATCGTTCACCGGTGCAACATCGTCCAGTTCATAATTGCCGGGATCAACGGTGGTATCCTTCATAATATACATCGGAATCGCAAAGACTGCGATTCCAATACAGATGATGCCCACTACGATGAGAGCGAGAAGAAGGAACATGAAGATGCCTGCTGCGATGATGCCCAGATTTGCCAGTACGAACAGGATTATTGCAATGATGACACATGCAAGGAGGATGATTCCCCCTGCCCGTCTGCTGCGGCTGTTTGTCTCTGTCATAGGCACATCAGAATTTCAGCTGAAATCCGCCGCTGTCGCCTCCGGATGACTGGGTCGGGAGGAAGGGCTGCACGGCATTTGCGAGCTGCGGCAGGGTCATTGACTGGATAATTACTTTTCCGGGCCCGGTGAGCGTGGTCATGAAGAGACCTTCACCGCCAAACATCGCCGTCTTAATCCCGCCTACCGCCTGTATGTCATAGGTGACCGATGGCTCCCAGCCGACCACATGGGCCGTTGATACCTTGTAGACCTGACCCGGTTTCAGGTCAATCTCCACAAGATCGCCTGCCGCATGCAAAAAGACCATGCCCTCACCAGAGAGATGCTGGAGAATGAACCCTTCACCGCCGAAGAATGTAGAACCAAGGCGTTTCTGGAATGCAATTTCCCATTTCACACTCTCTTCGGCGCAGAGGAATGCATCCTTCTGTGCAATGAACTCTTTTCCTGTAATGTCAAGTGCTACAATCTTTCCCGGACAGTTGCCACCGAATGAGACCAGTCCCGGGCCGCCTGCACTGGTAAAATGCGTCACCATAAAGGATTCACCTGCAAGGGTCCGTTTCAGGCCTTTCAGAAGCCCGCCCTGAAGTTTTGCATCCATGTTGATATTACCGGTCATATATATCAGCGCACCAGCCTCTGCATAGACCTTATCTCCCAGCTGCATTTCCATTGTGACAAACTGCAGATTATCCCCGGTCAGGTTATATTTCATAATTCTTTATGTGCAAAAAAATGGTAAAAAGGTTCTTATCTTGTCCCCAAATTCAGAT
>NZ_JAAAWJ010000033.1 GCF_009914725.1 Methanogenium sp. MK-MG | reverse complement strand
GTATTTTTGTTCTTTTGTGATCTGGTAGGCAAGACCGAGGTCACTTGCAAATCCACTCCGGTAGGAAATCCGGTTATATGATGACCAGTCCGGGTTGGAGAAATCGCGTGAGAGCGAGGCATCTGCTGACCTGATGATGGCTGCTTCCCAGGAGTTCCATGGTGAAGATGAACTGTACTGGTATCCGGGAACCCCGGTAATGTCTGAGAACAAGAGGTTTGGGTGCGATGCTGCTGATGCTGAGAATGAGAAAAATATAGTCATTGGAACTAAGATTGCAAAGAATAAATATTTTTTTGTAATAGTGGTGGATATTATATCGTAAGTGTTCTTCATGCTTCCACACAGTCACCACACATATAATAAAGTTTGTTTTTGTTAACCTGAATGAAATATTGTGGATCACATTAATATATTACAATAATAGATGGGGTATCAGGTTATCATGATGTTGGGGACTCATGAAAGATGAGTTGAATCCAGTATTTTAAAAAAGGCACCGGGGATTAATTTCTTAAACAAAAATATAATAAAAAAGGGTAATTATGGGATTAAAAAGCTTAAACTGGCTGAAAAATACGGGATGCTTTAAGCGAATTCATTCATATTATGCTGAAGACAGATCTTTCTTTATATTATTGCTTTTTCTTATTGCAGTCCTGTTAATCGCATATATTATCCCTTCATTGTATTTTGGCCGTCCTTTTGGAACAGATACGTATACCCATATTTTTCACACACAGGAAATGTACGCAACGGATTCACTGTTTGATTTTTATGAAGAAATGGGAAAAAAGGTGTTGAATCCCCATCTCGAGGACAATCTTTTCAATTATCCCTTTGGTTCATGGTTGTTTATTGCCGTTCTCGCGAAAGTTGGCAATCTTGAACCTGATTTCACTGCCTATGTATTCAGTGCATTGTTTTTGGGAATTGTTGCAATAACCTATTTTATCTTTTCAGGCCTTTTTCTCGAAACAAAATCTCAAAAAATATTTGCCGTTTTGTTTCTGTTTTCTATGCCCAGCGTTGTGCTGACGGTGAACAATTTTCGGCCGTCAACATTTGTTCTGCCTTTTTTATTATTTGCAATATACACCTCTTATTCTGAAGAAATCACCATAAAAAATTTGTTTCTCATGCTAATGACGGTCTTTGTAATAGCGCTGAGTCACACCGGCACTCTCATTTATCTCATGATATTTTCCATTGGTTTTTTCTGGATGTATTGCCTGTTTGGGAGAAAATTTTCCCGTCCACTGTTCATATTGTCATCAAGCACGTTTCTTTTCTTCTGGATTGCGGTAAAATTTTTTCCTCATCTCTATCAACAGTATGCAGCGAAAGCAACACTCTTTTTGACCCCTGGTAATTTCCTTTCGAGCAAGTTTCACATATTTTTTGCGGATGAACTGAGCAATGTGATATATAACAATCTCTTCATAAATCATGAATTTGTTTATGTGATTATCTGCTCAGCATTTATTTTTGCAGTAGGAAGTCTACTTGTCTTTCTGGGAAATGAGATTTCCCAGCATTATTCACGATTTTCAAATGAAAGAAAATTTGCCATCATCCCTTCGACAGGAATGTCTCATTCATTTTTGACAACGCCATTCTGGATCGGACCGATTCATGTAATACTTGGCATCATTGGATTTTTCCGGCTTGATCTGAAGGGTAAATGTTTAGCGGTAACAGTGGTTCTGACAACAGTTGCGCCAGCAATTATACAGGCTTCAGAAGGAATAACCGGCACTACCGGTGCTCTCAGAGAAATTTCATATCTCTACATAATAATCCCGGTTGTTGCTGTTTTGGGCCTCTGGTATATTGTTCAGGTATTAAAAACTAAACTTAAAAACAGCAAAATGGCAATAACAATTCTGTTTGTGTTTATTTTTTCTGTAATCATTGTCACTCCGGTAATTGGTAATGGATATTATCTGCCCTCGATTTCCGGTGATGATTATATAATTGAGGGGATGCAATGGCTGTCGGGTACAGGGAACCAGAATGAAAAAGTCGCGGGATATGGATACCGCACTGTGCCTGTGTATACTGAAAAAATGGATGTATCATACGGACTTGCATCCGGTACGCAGACCCGTACTTTTATTGGACTTTTAAATGGCATCTATTTCCATAAAAACGGCAATCACATGATGGACCTCTATTCACTTTTTGGCACCAGATATGTATTAATATCTGAAAAATTGATCAACAATCTTAATAGTGATAATGAAGGGGTAGTTATTGATTCACAACAGTCCCTTGATAAAATATTTTCAAGCAGGGATTTTGGAATATATGCCTTTTTTAAACAATCAAACAGTCCTGATGATGGGAATTACATCGATGAACAGTTGTCAATCAATAATATTGGATCAAACATTGAGATAAAATCAAAATCGTATAAAGTGATCATTGATCAGCAAACGCCAACGATTAAATCTATTGGCGATATTTCCCGGAATTACCTTCAGGAAGGTGTGATGTACGAGATGGCCCGAATCTCCTGGCTGGGGAATAGTGATGATCTGGAGTCATATACGTTCTTTGATGAGACTTTTACAAGGGAGGTGGTAGAAAACCAGATCATTTACCGCACCGTTCTTAAAGATGAACGGGGAATTAACGACTGGTCATCCGTTACCGTAATATATACATTCCTGCCTGAAATGATTAAAAGAGAATTTACTATTTCAAATGACAGGCTTTCTACAAGTGATGCACCTGTAATGAAAGCATATTTTTCCACAAATCTCTTTATGCCTGCATCCACTCTGGTCCTGAAAAAATCCCTGAAAAGGCTTGAAAAGGAGATATATCCTTCAGAAGATGCGGTGGATATTGATGATGTTTATGAAGTGTTCTACCTTTCAGATGGCGATTCCGGATTATATATTAAATATGGGGATACTGCCCCGTATCCCAGATATATTTCATACAAAGGGTCCACGGCATATGATTATAGTTCACTCAGTATTGGTAATTTTGAAATGGTTGAACCGGGTTCATCTCTTCATCTTACTCAGTATATATCGGTTGGCAGTGAGGATATTGCTGAACAGCATATTGAAAATGAAAACCGAATTGCACTGCATCCATATCCTGATGCAATTATTCCGTTGATCCTTTGTGGGTATGACCTGGGTGGAAATACAATGAGGTACGGAAAAATTGACACCTTTGCAACAGGTAACAATAGTATCGAATATACGGATGTTTCAGGGGTTCTGCGGCTTAGAAATACACTTAATTCAGTTTTTAATGACGGGGAGAGAGGGATTCCTTACACAATCTCTGTTGCGGTAAACTCTCCTTATAAAAATATTATGTATTGTGAAGGATTGCGCCATCCTCAGATGGCATACTACCATGGAGAACCGACGGGAACTGTTATTCTGCCGGAATCAGAGCCCAGGACTGAGTTTTTGTCAAGCCGTTATACCAGGCAGGAATTCTTTTCTGACTGGAAAAATGTGATCAGAAGTGTCTCTGCAAACGATGACATGGCGCTGTTTCTTATGCGGCCTGGAGATGTGGAAGATCCAATATATTCCCAGAATTTTCAGGACATTGTTTCCTATGCAGAGGACTATGGTCTGACTATCGCCGAACCTGAAGAAATTGCCAGTCATTTCAAAAATCTACAGCAGATTGCCTTCGATTCTTCCTTTGAAATGGATGAAGCAATAATTACTGTGACTAATGAAAATGATGTGCCGGCAGAGGATGTGACTTTCGTTGTGCGAATGCCAATGCTGGACCAGGGTGTCTACGTTGTTGACAATGGAGAAATCGAAAAGACAAGACAGTATTTTGATCAGAATATTATCTATATCTCTGTTGACCTTGAGCCGCAACAGTCAAAAACGATTTCAGTCAGGCCTGGTCTTACAAAGAAGAAGCTCTTTATCGACATTCCGGATTCCCTTAAAGAAGGAATGGTAAAAATTATTGTAAGAGATGTTGAAGGACAGCCCATTGAAAAAGCACGTATCACAATTGATGATACGCCATATACCACGAGTGGATGCGGCAATGTCTCTTTGTATTTGAGACGTGGTTCATACGAGTTAACTGTGGAAAAAGCGGGTTATCTTAAAGAAACACTGAATATTGATGTTAATAGCTATTTTTCGGTTATTGAGGAGATAATAAAGTCTGTTTCCCTCTCGCAAAATAAATCAGAATTGGTATAGCAGGCAGGTATGGTGACTGCTCCCCGACTGAAGTCGTGGACTTTCTGCCTGTTTTCTTCATAATTTTGGAGCAACGACGGTGATCATGGTTGGTATTAAACAGCTTGATTATTCAGGAAGGGCACACCTGCACCGGGCGATTGTTACGGTAACCAGCAGGCAGAAAAAACCACTGACAAAAAATGTAGCAGCATAGGAAATAAATTCCGTAAGGATGCCGGATATAAACGGCAACACTGCCATTCCGCCATATGATGCGGCGGTCAAAAGGCCTATTGCTGTTCCCTGTAGTTTTTCGCTGGTTGCAAGGTAATTCATCTGAGAGACAAAAACAAATCCGATTGAGGCTCCGATTACCATAAACAGGAAAAATACCCCCCCTATTCCCACATAGACTGGTGCAACGAATGAAAAAATCACTGCCATTCCCACCAGTGCAGACGCCATGCGTATTGTCTGTATCGGCTGAAGAGATAGATGTGGGGCAATCAGTGAACTACAAATCGTTGCGGCATTCATTGTTGCAAACAGCATTCCCAGAATAAATGGACTTTCGTCTGTAAATTCCGGATATAATGAAACAAGAACACCTGAAATCCCAATCAGAATAAATGATGAAAAATACAGCCACCGGTTTCTCCAGCCAATCGTATGGATCTTGGGTATGTTGTCTGTAGGTTCACTTTTTGTATCTGATAAAAAGAATGAAAAAATCAGGGGTATAAATACAAGTCCTGTAAAGAGCATCACCCCACTATTCTGGCCAAAATGGGCATTCAGGATACCTGTCCCCATCAGTCCGGCGATCAGTCCGGCGTTTAAGGCAGCAAAATACAGGCCGGAGAGACGGGTATGGTCGGGCTGTATATTAACCCAGGAGAGTGCACAGGAAACAAACAGTCCTGCACCGATTCCTTCGACAATCCGTGCGACAGTAACTGCATACGGGTTTGAGACCAGCAGAATAATGCCCCCGGATAATACGGTGAGGAGGAGGCCTGCAATAATAAATGGTCTGCGACCATATCTGTCACCTAACACTCCTGCCGGAATGACCATTACAAATGCACCAAAAAAGTATGCTGAAAAGATAATGCCCTGGAGGGCGGGCATTTCATCTGCATATTCCGGAAGAACCGGCACAATAGCATTGGAAAGTGCCATTATGATAAAAATGCCAATGACCAGTGACAAGCGTTGTTTCATTAGTTTACTATGTGTATGTGTACGTTGGTAAAAAATATGAAGCTAAATTATTTCCAGATAACACAATTAAACAGGGAGAAGATTGTAACGACCCTTCCTTAGAGAACTGAGACACTTTTTTTATTTTTTACCTCTCTGGAAAAACTATCTGATGCCAGAAGAGAAAACAGAACTGAAGACAAAACCCGGAATCGGGGAAGATTTTATGAATCTGAATATGGACGAATGTATCCGGTGGGTCCTTGATTTTCTGGACCTGGAAAGTCCGGCCTGAAGGACAGGACGGCCTTCTTGTTTTCTCATTTCCTGAGAAATATATCTTTCTTCAGCATGCCGAATTCATCGAAGCTGATGTACGATGTAAGAATGATGGCAATGGTGACACAGACGGTTGTGGCCGTATATATGGTGAGCATCAGTGCAATCTGATAGGTTATCGCTGTCATCGGGGAGAGGCCTGCAATCAGCTGTCCGGTCATCAGGCCCGGGAGAAATACAATTCCCATCACAGCGACATTGCCCAGAGAGGGTTTGAGTGCGGACTTCAATGCGGTCCTGAAATACGGGAGAAGTGCCTCTGTTCTCTGTGCACCGAATGAAAGCCCTGAGATGTACCGGTTTTCATTTCTGCGCAGGTCGCTATAGAAGAGAGAGACTGCGATGATGGTCCCTCCAAGGGAGTTTCCCAACAGCATTCCGCCAATGGGTATCAGAAACCTGGCTTCAGCTATCCCGCCATCCTGGATAATCAGGATCTCAAAATAGACGAGAGAGAGAACGGTTGTAATGACAAAGGCAGCAACGGTCGGGAGGTAGAGTTTTTTTATGTTTAATTCCTGTTTTCGCACTGACTCATATGCTGCAACCGTGATCATGACACATAACCAGAGCACATTCAAAAGGGGATTGTTATAGTCAAAGAGAACGGTCAGAAAAATACCTGCAAGGCCCAGCTGAACTGACATCCGAAGAAAGGACCAGACAGTTTCCCGCATCATCGGAAGGCGGGTTTTGTGCATGATGAGAACAGGAATTGCAAGCAGGAGAAAGGCAAAGAAGAGTCCTGATATAGGGATGTCAGGTGTGGCCATTCTTCAGATGCCTCCGACGGGGATGATACGGGCCTCTTGACGGTACCAGACCTCATCGTGTGATATGGCAATCACGGTCCAGTCCTCATGAGAGAGAAAATAGTCTGCAACCGTTGTTTTCATTTGGCTGTCAAGGGCTGCGGTGATTTCATCAAGGAAAAAGACTGTTCGTTCAAGCAGCAGTGCGATGATAATGGCGATTCTCTGTTTTTCTCCTCCGGAAAGTGAGCGGAAATCTTTGTCAAGGGTTGTCTCGTCCAGGGAAAACAGGGTGAGATATTTGTTCAGAGAGTCCCGGTAGGGAATTGTCCGGTTAGCGGAGTATGCAAAGACACCGTCTATAAATTCTCTGGCGGTTCCTTCCCCAATGTCTGAATCCTGTGAAATGTATGCGGTTTCCTGCCGTATGTGCCATGCAGTATCTGCATCAATCTCATGCTTTCGGTACGAAACCATGCCGTTATCCGGTCTGGTATACCCCTGTGCCATCTTCAGAAGGGTCGATTTGCCTGATCCTGAGATTCCCCTGAGTATGACTTTATCACCTTTGCATACGGCAAGTGAAAAATGTTCGATAATGGTGGTTCCATCAAATACGACGGATACATTGTCATATCTGATGATCTCTTCTTCCATGAAGCCTGCTCCTTTGGTTGTCAGGTTTGATCATTTCACTGGTGAGAGTTTATGTGTTTCACTATTCATTCACCCACATTAAAATCTGCACTTTAGGCAATTATCCTCAACACTATCCATCTGCCTAAAAGAATTATTCAGCAATATACTATCAAAATAGTTTTATTGAAAGAAGACATGCGGAATGGCAGCATAGCAATATGCATAAATAAAAACGGTGTGAAGTACGTTTTATAGGGTATACTCCAATAGAGCTCGCTATTTTCATTGGAAGTCTGGTTGCAATTATTGCAAATGTCTTCAATATCGCAACAGGTGCTACAGGAACCGGATTTTATATCTCCTGTTTTGTTATCCTGATGTTTATCTTCGTTATTGTCATGACGCTGAAGAAGGAATCAAAAACGGTGAAATAACGGGATAATCCCTCACCCTGTTTTTTGTAACCCTGTGTCCACCCTATGTGACCCCCTGTTTGGGGGGATTGGGGGGCGGAATGGACGTATTTTCTGCTCTTTTTTACTGCTGGAAAAATACGGCTTTAATGCCTGTTATTTGCTAAAATGACGATTTATTGCGGAATACTGAGCGGTCGCTATTGGCGGATATTTTGGGAGGATGTTGTGGGCTGTCTTTGGTTGGGAACGGCCCGCTCCGGGCTTCTGTGTGGACGCGTTTTTCCGGAGTGCAGACCCTTTTGGGGGTTATTTATGCGTTGCTTAACCAGATGCCGGGCATTTGCCCCAATTGAAAGGTATCGTACACCGCAGCTGTAGGAGAAAGAGAGAGCAAACAGCATTTTTGGTGCTCATCACCCGGAATCTGAGACCTGATTTTTAGGAGGAACATCAGCTACACAAGACTGTCACGTATGACTTCAGGAGATGATTTCATATGATTGGTGTATTTATTCTCGGACACTAACTGAGTCATATAATGGGAAGATGGTAACACCTCCCCCTATCCGACTGAGTTATTGTTTACAAAAAATTCCGCCGTCTCCTCTGGAAAATAATGATGGTAATTCTTCTCTTCAGGTTGGGACACAACCCTATTTGATGTCGACAATAAGCCAATTTTTATCCCTTTGATTAACTAAATGGCACTAATCAAGTCTATTTTGGTCAATAAATTGTCGTTCTGGCGAGACAGATTTAGTTCTGTCCCAGCCTGTCTTTCTCTATTTTTACCAGATTTCCTGAACGGAGTTTATCAATGTGCCATGAGATTGTGGGTTTGGATACTTATCCTATAATAAATAACCCCTCTGATTTCTTTATTTTTATCTAAAAGGACAGAAAAATACCCATACACCCTTAAAAAACTATATCCCACAGGATTTTCAAATTACTACCGATTCGGATAGAAATATTCAGAATGGTGTGTGATTAAATATGTCAAAGAATGGAATTATGATTTTACTGCTCATATCAGTGATATTTGGGATTTTTATGTCCCCTGTTGCCGCATATGAGAATTACCCTGATGCAGGGAGTAGTAATGAAACCGAGTTCATAGAATGCAACATTACAGAGGATGGCGCAGTGAATACGCCAGCAGCGAATGAACCGGAAGTGTCGGATGCCGGTGCAGCTGACAATGCAACGCATCCTGTTGATGCAAATACTACTCTTTCTGCCATTTCCGATCTGGCCGAACACGTGGCAACATGCACGGTAACAGGCAGAATCGTAGATGCAATGACCGGTGACTCACTGGAAGGTGCGCTCATCTCTGTCGGAGGAAAAAGTGCAGATTCCGATATGAATGGTGAATTCACCATCACCGACGTCCCCGTTGGAGGATTGTCAGTGGAATTCAGTGCTTCACCGTTAAGTGGAGATACGCCACTGGATGTCAGTTTTTACGATCTCTCTTCTGCCAGTTCTCAGGAACTGTCCGTGATATACGGTGGATATATTGATCTCGTCTATGACATTGAGTGTACGGCAGGAAGCACCGTTTCTGTCCATCCGGTCCTGATGCCCGCAGGAACAGCCAATGATTTAACGGCCGTCCTGACATGGGGTGAGAATCCCAGCGACCTTGACAGCTGGTTGTTCACGCCTGAAATTGAGGGCACAGCACACAAGATATATTATGGAAACAAGGGTTCCCTTACAGAAATCCCATATGCACAGCTTGATGTTGACGATACATCTTCCTACGGCCCTGAAACGATGACAATCAGTCAGAGTTATCCGGGTACATACCGGTATACCATCCACTGGTTCAGTGGTTCAGGAACATGGACAACTGCCGGTGCAACCGTCAATATCTATCAGGGTTC
Organism: Methanogenium sp. MK-MG; assembly: GCF_009914725.1. Classification (GTDB taxonomy): domain Archaea; phylum Halobacteriota; class Methanomicrobia; order Methanomicrobiales; family Methanomicrobiaceae; genus Methanogenium. The sequence continues at coordinate 9,949 of NZ_JAAAWJ010000033.1, read as the reverse complement.
AAATTGTACAGGCACCTATTTTGCTCCTCAGTCGTCCCTCGGCGATGAATCATACTGGGAAGTGCTTGAATATGACGGAACATCAAAGACCGTAACGCCGGTAAACAGGATTACTTCCGAAAGGCCGTCTGCCACAGCTGCGATAGATGCCGTGGATACAGCAGACACAGCGAATAACATTAAAATACCATCTGACGCTGATGACGACCGGACTGATGCTGCCATTGAAGATGTATATACGGATTCTGCTGAAATATCTTCATGGGAATGGGATTTCGGTGACGGCACACCATCATCATATGAAAAAAATCCCACCCATACCTATATTGAAGAAGGAGAATTTGATGTCACGTTAACCGTATCCGATGGTTCAGATTAGGTCACTGAAACAAAATTAAATTATATCTCTGTCACAGCCTCCCCGGTCATCAACTTAGTCACCCCGTCAGCCGGTGACAACACCGGAACCGTTGCAATGGAAATTGAAGGCAGCTATTTTGAATCAGGGGCTGCGGTTACACTGCTATGGGGAGAACAGACTGAAATACCCGCAACAGATGTAATTGTTGACGATTCTGGCACTCAGATCAGCTGTACGTTTGATCTCACTGACGCCCGGGGAGGCAGCATGACCGTTGTTGTCACAAACCCGGACGGAAAAACAGGGCAGATGGACGATGGATTTACTATCATTGACAAAATCCCGCCTGAATTACTATCATTCACATCCACCTCACCGGATGGTGAGTATGGAATTGGCTCAATAATCGATATACGTGCAACATATTCCGAAGAACTACAATCCGGCAGTAGTGTGGTAATCACTCTTAATACAGATGCAGAAATTACCCTGGACACACTCTCATTTTCTGATATAAACCCGGTTTCTGTCGGTCGTATTTCAGGCGATACTCTCAGGAGTCCGGCAGGCGTCTTTGTCAGTGGTGATTATGCATATGTTACATCAATGAGTGGAGACTCCCTTACGATCGTTGACATTTCCCGACCGGAAAATCCTGTGGCAGCAGGTTCCATTTCAAACGTGAGACTAAACGGTGCGTTTGGCGTTTATGTCAAAGGTGATTATGCATATGTAGCCGGTTCAGATTCCGATTATCTTGACATCATTGACATCTCAAGTCCCGCCAGTCCCGTTGAAGTCGGTTCTTTTACAAGTGGTAATTTAGATTCTCCATCCGGTGTTTTCGTCAGTGGCGATTATGCGTATGTGACATCAATGGATGGAAATTCCCTTGAGATCATTAACATATCAGACCCGGAAAACCCGGTGGAAGCAGGAGTCATTTCAAATGATAATTTGTCTGAGTCATATGACATTTTTGTGAGGGGCAATTATGCCTACGTCCCCTCCAGCAGTTCCGGTGTGCTTGAGATCATAAACATATCAAGTCCGGAAAATCCGGTGGAAGCAGGTAATATTTCAAATGACAATTTAAGAGGTGCAACCGGTGTCTTCGTCAACGGCGATTATGTCTATGTTACCTCCATGGAAACCGCCACTCTTGGGATCATCAACATCTCCGATCCGGAAAACCCGGTGGCAGCTGGTTCCATTTCAAGTGATAATTTAGCAGGTGCATTTGGCATTTCCGTAACTGGTGATTATGCCTATGTTGCCTGCATGTACTCTAATACCCTTGAAGTCATTGACATATCCAACCCGGAACATCCGGTGGAAGCGGCTTCTGTTTCCAGCGAACGGATGTCGGAGCCGATCGGAGTATCCGTTTCCGGAAACCACGCATATGTCGCCTGTATGGGGAGCAATAGTCTTGAAATCATCGAGTTAGCAGTGTACGATGAATTATCCGGCTCTTATGCGGTTGAACCCGGCCTGAGTACACCTCAGCTCAATGTTCAGTCAATATTGTCCCAGCATGCAGAAGACCCGTCAGGAAACATCTACTCCCTGACGACCCTTCCCCCAATCAACATTGCCGACGGAAGTGAGATTGCCGTTGACGGAGGGTTTGCAAACCCTGTATTAATTCCCCCGCAACTCACACCAGCAAACCAGGATATCCTTTTCATTGCCGGATGGGAGGGGCACCCCGATTCCTTAACACTTGATTTTGGTGACGGCACCGCTCCGTATACCTCGTCTTCATTTGGAGACGTCACTTCCGTGAGTATTAACCACACCTACGTTATGCCTGATACCGAATATACCGTCGTGCTTACGTTATCACAGGATGGTGTGGGAGAGAAGAGTGCATCAACAATAATAACGGTCATCCAGCAGGTGCCTGAAAAAATTGCCGGTGAAACATCAACACTGGATATTCCCGGCACCGTGATCACAACGAACGGGAACAGCCAGCAGATTCTCGTTAATGAATCCCGTGTGAGAGATGCCGGTGGTGAGGCGGGCACGCCTGACAATATTCTTACCGTTATAAAATCAGACCGGACGATCCTGATAATCAACACCGAAAACGCACCCGAATACCAAAACGGGAATTATACGGGCACGGTAACAGGCGTTACCATGATCCCACCTGCAGTCAATGCGACCATTGGTGGCGATATCGGCAGAGCAGCAGTTGATTTTTCCGTCACCATGACTGACTACCAGAGTGATGCCAGAATTGAGACCAGCATCAGTAAAGACATCGCCGCGGACGCACGCAATGCCTTCACCCTTGCATGCCCTGAAATGGGAGAAATAGCCTACACAGTGTACTTCACAAAATCCGGATTTACGAATTATTCATCCATTCAGGAAGCCACAATCAACTTCTCAGTGCAAACGTCGTGGGTGAATTCAATCGGCGGAAATGAATGTGTACGAATCATACGCTGGCTGGATGACGGCACAAGCGTTTCGTATACGCCGGAATTTGTTGGTTTTTCAGGTGAAAATTCAGTATTCCGGGTAACCACCGATGGATTTTCAGTGTATGGCGTGGTTTCCGTGCCAGCGGCAGCATCTCCGTCCGTATCTTCCGGGAGCGGCGGCAGTAATTCCAATGCCGGTGTTGGCCTGATACTCGATTTGAACGCAGGAGAACAGGTATCCGTCAGTCTGGACAACACCGCAGTCACTGACATTACCGTCTGGCCTGCAACAGATATTCCAGAGTTTATGGTGACCATTGAGAAGAAATCGGGTGTCCTGAAGGATATGCAACCCGATGCCTTAGTCTATGAGTATGACTTCTCTAAACTCTATAAGGCAGAAGATTCTGACCTCTCAACGATTGTCTATACATTCAGAATGCCAAAAACCTGGCTTGAAGAGAACAATGCCCTACCCGGAATGCTGTATTATGACGAATCTTCCAATGAATGGACTGAACTTTTGGTAAACGTGACCGGAGAAGATGAAAATTCAGTGGTTGCAGAGGCCAAAGCACCGGGATTCGGCTTGTTTGCGATTGTAGGAACAGGCACTTCTGATACAAAAGATACGTCACCTGTGGCAGAAGAGACCACGCCAGCTGTGACACCGGCACCGGAAGAGACAGGAAGTGAACCCACGTCACAACCGACACCGGCACCGTTCCTGTTTGTCATTCCGGCGGTATGCATGGGACTGATTCTGTATCTGAAGAGAAAGTGATTCCAACAGAAACCGTATTTTCCTTTTTTGCATCGTATCGTAAACCCAGACAGATTCACCGTTCCTGATTAAAATACAAAAAAAACCATCTGCATTGCAGATGTTCTGGTTGTCACAGGACCCCGTTTCCGGTTGTCCTTTTGTGTTCAAAAAAAGTATTTGAGGTGAAAAGGTGTGTGTTTTAAGGTTCTTACTCTGCTGCGGTGAACGTCAGTATGGTCTCATCTGACGAGTCCTGTAGTGTTAAGCAGTCTCCCTCAATCACGTAGCCTGCTGCCGTGTCCAGGAGTTTCAGGTATGTGCCCTCCTGGTCCATTGTCCCTTCGGGTTCATCGCAGAACATCTTTGTTGCACCAACAGGTCCGAACGAGAGTGCATTGCCATCGGTTTCGTAGGACGCGAAGTAGTTGTTGCACCCTGCAGAGCCGGAAATTCCGCTGTCTTCATCAAGGATCAGTGTGACTTTTGTTCCTGCGATGACAGAGACGATTGTTTCATTGCCGTTGTTGTATGAGGTTAGCTCCCACGTGGTTCCGGTCAGGGGTTCAGGTGCCGGTGGCACGGCCTTCTCAAAGACAAGCAGGACCTTCCCGTCTGAATCGTAGAGTTTCAGTTCATCTCCTTCAGCACTGAATGAGGCGGTTTCGCTGAGCAGTTTCAGGTATGTGCTCTCCTGCATCATCAGATCTTCAGGGCCTGCCATCATGGTGCTCCCGCATACTCCGAATGAGAGTGCATTGCCATCGGTTTCGTAGGACGCGAAGTAGTTGTTAATACCGGCAGAGCCTGCGATACCACCTTCTTCATCGAATATCAGGGTAATTTCCGAGCCTGCGATGACAGAGACCATCCCATCTGTCCCGTTGTTATAGGATTTCAGTTGCCAGTCGGTCCCGGGCAGTGACGGCACTGCAGTTGTTACGTCCCCATCCGTGTCGGGGGATGCGGAAAGGCACCCGGCACTAAAAAGGCATATTCCCAGAACAAGAACTGTTCCAATCAGGAATGACATGCCTGTTTTTCGGTCGTTCTTCTTTACCATACACTATAGTTGTCAAACAGAATACATAAACAAACCTTTGACTTCGAATAAATTGGAAGTCATAATCTTGCTATTTTTTAAAAATATATCCATAATGGCCTTTTTTGAATCTGTCGCAAACGCGATGCAGAGCCATTGATCAACTTCCTGTCGCGATGAGTGGTGATGAGATGCGATATCGAAAACTGCCAATGTTGTGATCCCGTCTGCACCGAACTGCAGGGGCTGTGTGTGTTGTGACCCGACGGCTGCATAAAATCTTCCAACAAAAAAAGAGCGGTTCACCACATTTGGACAAGACAATCGTCACGGGAACCCCACGTTGCGGCAAATACCGGATTAGTGGAACGCCATCCGCATGCCGGGTTTCTGCTGCATACCTTCGCATACCCAGTTCCATGCCTCATCCTGACGAGCGACACGAAAAAACCGGACATCAGTATTGGGGAAGATGAAGAAATGGTCAACGTAGTTCAGTCGCCTCTCCCAGACCTCATCACCAATGATCGCTTCCCGCTCGATATAGAGCACTCTTGAGTCCTCCCTGACATCGTCGTCCATCGCCCCCATATCCTCGCTCTGGATATCAGATATATCAATAAAAAGTCGTATCAGTCCGTAATTTTTAATCGTCCGGCGCAACACCGGCATAAAGTCTTCAGTATAATCCTCATCCGTGATCTCGCCGATGAACCGGAATCCGAGCACAGCACCGTGGCTTTCTGGCAGTAATTCTATCATTTTTTCTTCACCTCACTTCCCGGTGTCACCGGCATGCTGCAGAGATTCCCGGAAGATATCGCCGGAGCATCACAGCCCGCTTCACACCCCATGCGAATGGAAAACAGTCCACCCACCATGATTCCCGCCTTCCATATCTCCACGTCATGGGAAGGTTTGAGAATGGGTAGAATGTAATCGGAAGAATAAATACCTTTTTGCTGCCCGGTGGAAGCTCAGCGGGAGTATGAAAATCATCCCCATATCCAGAGATATGTCATCTCCACCCCCTCTGTCCGACCCTCATTCTGCCATCGATTCACATGCAAAAATTATTGCACTATTTTGATTGACTATGATATTCTGATTATTCAATGTGAGAGATACTGAGATCCGAAAAATCATAATATGCAATCTTTGCAGTTCTGATTTCCACAATCAATGTTGTCAATTTTGTACTTTAACGCCCATTGCTTGAGGTGTTTAATGACATCAATCAGACCAAGGCCACTCTCTGTCAGATAATATTCACTCTTCACCGGGAAGTGTTCTGCATCAACCCGTCTCCCCACAAGCCCCTCCTCTTCCAGTTCTTTTAATCGCTGGGAGAGCACTTTTGCTGTGATCCCATCAAGTGAGTCTTTTAATTCAGAAAACCTTCGCGTATAGTCTTCCCCTTTATAGAGTTCAAATATTATCAGTAACGACCATTTTTTTGTCAGGTAGAGGGCGGTTTTGTAGACCGTGCAGTCCGGGTGCATGGTATATTATGAGAAACTCTCTGGTATTTATAACTTAGTATCAAATAGATATCTTGTATCAATAATATACTACGGGAGTGAAAAAAATGTTCTGTTATCAATGCGAAGAGGCCGCAAAGGGATGCGGATGCACAGTACAGGGGGTATGCGGCAAAGAAGAGTCAACTGCAGCACTTCAGGACTGCCTCATATATACCATCAAGGGACTTTCCCTGAGAAATATTGAGGCACGGAAGACGGGAAAAGACGACAGGAGGGCCGGACTGTTAATTGCAGAGTCTCTCTTTGCAGCTCTTACCAATGTGAATTTTGACAACGAACGATTATATTCACTGATTACACAGGCAATTGCAATCCGGGACTCACTTCCAGAAGGCGACTGCACGCATGATGCCTGCACCTGGAGGCCGGCAGCAATCGATGATGCAGTTAAGAAAGGCACAGAAACCGGTGTTCTGGCAACGGAAAACGAGGATGTCAGATCCCTTCGCGAACTTCTTGTCTACGGCCTGAAAGGCGTGGGTGCCTACTACTATCACGTTGTTGCCCTCGGGTATGAAAACGATGGCGTCACCCGGTTTATGGAAGAGGCACTTGCATCAACACTCGAAGATCTCGAAACGGATGAGATGATTGGATGGGTTCTGAAATGTGGTGAAATCGGTGTTAAAGTGCTCGAGAACCTCGACAGCGCAAACACGTCCGCATACGGAAATCCGGAGATCACCGTTGTTGCAACCGCTCCCTGCACAAATCCGGGCATTCTTGTCACCGGGCACGATTTAAAAGATCTCGAACAGCTTCTTGTTCAGACCGAAAACACCGGTGTGGACGTCTACACCCATGGTGAGATGCTTCCTGCTCATGCATACCCGGTGTTAAAAAATTACTCTCATCTGATTGGAAATTACGGCGGCTCATGGCCACACCAGAAGAAGGAATTTGACAGCTTCAACGGCCCGGTCCTCGTCACCACAAACTGCCTTGTGCCGCCCGCAGAGTCATACCGTGACCGGGTGTACACCACAGGGCCAACCGGATTTACGGGTTTAAAACATATCTACGAAGACGCAGAAGGAAACAAGGACTTCTCTGACGTGATTGCACGTGCAAAGGCATGCAAACCCCCGACAGACATCAGCGAAAAGAGGGACGGATATGTGAATGAACTGATCACCGGATGTGCCCACAACGCTGTTCTTTCCATTGCAGACACAGTGATTGATGCAGTGAAACAGGGTCAGATCAAGGGATTTGTGGTCATGGCCGGCTGTGACGGACGGCATAAGGAACGGGAATACTATACCGAGTTTGCAAAGGCACTCCCTCAGGATGTCGTCATTCTTACCGCAGGATGCGCCAAGTACCGCTACAACAACCTTGACCTCGGTGATATCGGAGGTATTCCCCGTGTCATTGATGCAGGGCAGTGCAATGACTGCTACTCTCTGGTGGTCATCGCAAAGGCCCTTGCAGATGCATTCGGAACCGACCTGAACGGACTTCCCATCTCGTACAATATTGCCTGGTATGAACAGAAGGCAGTGCTTGTGCTTCTCTCCCTCCTGCACCTCGGGATAAAAGATATCACACTCGGGCCAAAACTTCCGGCATTCATCTCACCCGGTGTCCTGAATGTGCTGGTAGAGAACTTCGGCATCCGGGCGAATACCACTGTGGAAGAAGACCTGAAACTTATGATCTGAAACGATCACTCCAGCTTACCAAATAACTCCGCAACCGTATTCAGCACCTCATACCCACGGTAGCTGATCCGGTATTCGCCCCGCTCACCCCGCTGGAGGATCATCCCACTCCTCTGGAGTTTTTCAAGATGGGTGAAGGCCAGCGCCTCGACTATGTCCTCCCGGTGGACGACTGGTGGGTCGGGGCTGGTGTCCCGGTCTCGGCAGTTGTGGATGAGAGTTATGCAGTAGGTTTTTGAGAGAAAACGAACCCATTTTTTTACAGCACGCAGGCCAAGTAGCAAAGAGAAGAAGAGATATCCGCCCCGGCAACCTCGCCCGCACCGTGGAGGGAACGGTTGTGGTAATCGGGGATGGAGACATTCGGGCTCTCAGCATCAGAGAAGTTGTCAGGAGGGCCGGTTCGGGTGGGTAAGATGGTCTCTGCGGAGTTCCGGATAAGTGAAGAAATAAAAAAAATCATCATCCCGGTCAATTCAATTCTGCCTTATACCATTTCTCACCCTGACACTCCCAAGACTAGGCGGGATCTTTGAGGAACTTTAACCGAACATATTGCAAAAGGCATTTAGAGTGGATTTTAAATTATAGACCATATTGTATTGATTTTTCCTGTAACCATTCTGTAATCATTTTTTTGACCAATATTTTTGCCTGCGGTAATGACATTGGATCAGGAGGTGCCGGGATCTTTTTTGCATGCCTGGCCTTCACACCCACGGCCTCGTGGCTGTTGGCAGTCTGTGTAAATCTGTTCAATTCTCTTGGCGTACACCAGCCTTTTTTGGGAATATTCCTAACATCTTCCCGAATTATTTCAAAGAGTTTGTATAATCCGTACCAATTTTCAAAATCATCAGACAATTGTTCAAACATCATTTTGACGGCCCGATCCTTTTGTGAGAGAATTATCCAATTTCTGACAGGATCTGCTGGATGATACTCTTCAACAGTTCCATCAGGGTTTATTGTTTCGACTTTAATTGAGGTGGTGGATGATGAAATGGACGTTGCACGGACGTAATAATGCTTTGTCCCATCATCATGAACCTGTGTAATATGACAAATTTTTATCGCGGAACCATTACCCAGAACAAGTTTTGAGGGGCCTCTGAGCAATTGTAACAGATATTCTGCTTGTTCTCTGACCTCCTGTTCGGTGGAAAGATCCATAAATCTCTCTGATTTTAGAACATAACTACTATTGTCCTCCTGTATACAGAAATCCAAAGTGTCGAATACTTTCGATAACTCCTTAAGTCTGTGTTCCTCTCCCGAAAGTGTGATTATCCATTCCATTAATCAATCATGTTTTCATTGAACGAAGATATAGTCGATTAAAATCTTCAATACTCTTGGATTATCGGCTCTATTGAAATCCTGTCGTTGAACGTTCAGACCCGAAGGGAAATAACCCCAAAAAATGGCCTGCGCCCGGGAAAAATATGTCCACACAGAAGCCCGGAGCGGGCCGATCTCAACCGGAGATAACCCATACATCCTCTCAAAATACCTGTCAATATCGACCCTTTAATAGTCTGTAATAAATGGTCATTTTAGCAAATAAATGGCATTAAATCCAGATTTTTCCTGCAGCAAAAATGTTCCGAAAATACGTCCGGTTTGACCCCTGATTCCCCAGTACAGGGGGTCGAAGAGGATATGAAAGGGTGACAAAAAACAGGGTTGATGCAGGAGCCCCCGTTTATGTCATGCATCCGGTCGGTGCATGCAGGCATGCCTACTGAACCAAAACAGGACCGTTACTATCAGGCATTGTCCTGCTGTTCGGTATACTCCCTGCATCGTCCGAAATACTGCCTTATCCTGTTTCTTACTTCTTTATCCGATCTGTTCAGTTCCTTGTATGTTAAAAAGATTCGGCCCGCATCCCCTATTGCATTGTGAGCTTTAAGCTTGCCTTTTTTGTTTTCAGGCAGTTCATACCGGAAATTATCCAAAGATATTTCATTGGATTTTAACTGCACATTCAGTGCAAAACAGGTTCTGTCCAGAGAGAGGCGTTTGTCCATCTTCATCCATACGTCATCGGTTAAGGAATATTTCCACTGGAAACCCCTATCCAGCCACTCAAAGATCGGTCAATAATTTTCTGCACGTACTCATTCGGTACCTA
>NZ_JAAAWJ010000032.1 GCF_009914725.1 Methanogenium sp. MK-MG | reverse complement strand
AGAACGGAGGTGGGAAGCTCCTGCCATGCATTGTCATGGAAACGCCAGAGGGTGATCGCTGTTGGAAGCACCCCTTCCGCCCTCAGCCATGCAGCGGGCACCCGGAAGGAGAAGGCGGCCCCGCTGACTTCATCGTCCGTCATACCGCTGAGCTGTGCGGAGAGGTACTGGTAGACCGATCCTTCCAGCCCGTCCGGGCCGGTGCCTGCATTGTCCACGGTAAGGAGTATTCGTCCACTCCCTTCTTTCGCGGTGATTGTAACAGTCTGCACCGCAGAGCCGGTGAAGCTGAGGGTTGCGGATTCCCCGGCACTCAAAGCACCCGAAGTCGCCATGTTGGCTGACGCATCCTCATCCGTTGCAGGCAGCGGGTTTTCGTTGAAGTAGCGGGCAACCGGGTTCACTAACGGGCAGATATCGGTCTCTTCTCCGGAAATCGTGAATGGTGTCTCCCCGATGCCGTCATGGGTGGTGTCAGTGCCATTGTAGGTGCTCCAGTAGTTGCCCATGGATTGGGTGAATGCCCGTCCGTAGTACCAGTAGGTTTCCTCTGTCGGGGAGTGCCACACCGGAGTATTTTGGACTGCATCCAGAGACATAGCATCCCATTTGGACATATCGGTCATGCCCGCGAACGCATCGTCAGCATACACATCGCTCAGGAACAGATCATCCCACATATCGCGATCCAATATCCCGTCCATTCTCTCCTGCATTTCGGTGGTGTCTGCGGTGAATGTATCTATGTCTGTTTCTGCATCCCCTTCTGTTAAAACGAAGTCATTGCGGTATACAAAGACATCTCCTCCCGCGTCCGTTCCTTTAATGTCAGGATACCTCGCCCCGGAGAACCGGTTCTCATACACAACAGAGTCGTTTAGTATCATCCCTGCCTGAAACGAACAGTTCTCTGCGGAATTCCCGGCAATGTCCGCCCCATCTGCCCTGATGATCATCATGCCGATGCCGAAATCATTGCACCGGATGATATTGTCAGAGACCAGAAGGTTCCCCATACTTTCGGTATAGATCCCGGCAAGGGTGGCATTCACTATGTTGCCGGTCACTGTCAGATCCTCTCCCATCACGGATTCAATGCCTATCGGGGTATCATCGATTGTATTGCCCGTTATGGTGGTGTTGATGAGGAGCGCTCCCATCACACCCATTCCCCCGGTGATGGTGTTATTTACTATCGCGGTGTCCTCCGCATACATGAATTCGATACCGGATCCCCCATCGTGGCAGAAAATCTCATTGCCTTCTGCCAGCACACCGGATATCTCGTACAATCTCAGGCCGGAATCCACATACGGGCCGAACGAAGAGTCCTGCACAATGATATTTGCCGATTCATATGCCAGCACTCCGTGGTATGCCATGTCAACAGTGACATTATCGACGATGACATCCCGGCATCCGAAGAGGAAGATTCCGTCATTGATGGCCTCCGGGGTAATGTCACGGATGATCATATCCGTGGCGTTCACACAGATGACGGTTCCTGCGTCTGAAGTGGCATCAATGATCTCCCCTGACACGCCCTCCCGGTAGACAACCGGGCGACCGTTCACGGTGACCGTCTCTGCAATGGTATTGCCGGGGTTCTCCTGAAAGTCTGCGTACTCGAGATTGTTGTCGTTGTCATGCACAGCGGTGCGGGAAAGGGAGAGTCCATTGACGAAGCCGATATACAGGCCGTCTTCGTAGCCGGTTATCTCCATGTCGTACAGGGTGGCGTCATTGCCCAGAATGCCGATGCCCCCGCGTGCGGCATCGTTGCCGTCGAACGTGAACCCGGCGATGGTGATATTGTCCGCCTCACATTCCATACCAATGCCATTCTCCGGGGTGGCAAGAACAGGCATCCCCACGCCCAGCAGAGTGATTGGTTTGTCGAGTTCCAGTTCTTCCGGGTATGTGCCGCTTTCAACAACGATCGTGTCACCGGACACTGCGGCATCGACTGCTTCCTGAATGGTCGAATAGTCCAGGGGGACGACGATGGCGGGACTTGTGTGCGCCTTGATGCAGACATTGGTGTCCGGGAATATCGTGGTCAGGTCATCCCATGCGTCCCCGTCCGCACTCACATAACTCTCGCCTGCTTTTGCGGTGGCTTTGGATGAGTAATCCTCAATCGGCTGCTCCACGACAAGGGGGTGAGTATCGGTCGGTGATGAGACTTCAAGGACTACCGAGAATACCTCACCGGGCATGAGGGTGACCGAATCCGGCAGGGTGATGGTGTGGTAGCCGGGGAGGTCGGCGGTGCCGGATGTCCATGCGACCGGTGCGGCGTCGCCCGGCGGTGTGGTGAAGTCGGTGAAGATGGCAACTGTGTAGTCTGTCTCCGGCTCACGGGTATAGAAACTCACGTCGGTGAGCGCTTCATAGCGGTCTGCCGTGAAGACATTGGCTCCATAGAATGTGGTGGACGTGCCGGTACCGATGCTCGTGGTCCAGCCGAGGGGGTCATACTGATAGATCTGTTTGTCAGCATCGGCGGGAACACCGGTGTAGAGCACACCGGGAGTGGAATCATCGTTTCCGCCACCACAATACTGCTGATCATCGTCCCAGAAATGGCCCAGCCTAGGGTCATAGTAGGAGATATATAGGTACCCGTCAGACCCCGGCCACCAGATCCCCCAGCTGTTCTTCAGAATAAAGGCGCCGTCACCCGGTGCCTCAACGGCAAAGTTCTCTTTCGGGAAGGTATCGTCCCACCCGACGAGGATAACTCCATGGCCGCCGTCGATGGCATACTGCTCACCAGGCCAGTAGTAGGTGGTGTAATTATCCGCAAAGCAGGATTCGTTGATGATGAATCCAACACTGATGGCACCCTCATCCATGAGTGTCTGCTTGAAGAGGTCGTTGTCAAGGGGGCCTGTTCGCGGTGGCAGAAAGGTGATGTCACGGACATCCAGAACCGGAGAGAGATCGGTTGGTGAGATGGTGGATGGTATAGGGAGGATGTATGGGTCGGCTGTCTCCTGCACCGGCCCGCTGCCGCGGGTGAGGTAGGCGGTGGACATGAAGTCATTCCCTCCGTCGCAGGGTCCGTAATCAAACCCTTCGGGGTAGAGGTTTGAACAGAGATTCTTCACATTGTTTTCAGAGAAGTTTTCCGCATCCCCGGTGTCGGTGAGATACGTTGACTCCAGGGAGCCGATTGCGGAAAATGCCCAGCAACTGCCGCACCAGCCCTGATCACGGACCTGAGTGACTCTGTTGTCATCGCGCAGATCAAACCGGGCGGGGTATGTCTGTGTGTCAGTATCTGCTTCTGCCGTATATCCATCCGGCCAGATGACGACACCGGGTGCCGGGATAAGTCCGGTCAAAGAATGGTATGTGCCTGTCGCCGTGTAGGAATCCCCGCAGCTGTCGATGGAATATTGGTCGCTGTCATCTGCATCCAGTCCTTCCGTATATGCGACAAATTCCGGGTTGAGCGGTGCCTGTTCGATTGTAAGCGCTGCTGCCCCCTGTATGAGGATGAGGGCAGTGATGAGGAGAATTGCTGAATGTTTTAACGATATGGGTGTCATGGCGTCACCTTGAAATATACATTGAATCTGTCGCCAGAATCAGGTATTAAGGTGCTGGAATGTACCTGTGTCCTGGGACTGCGGGCATGCAACGGACTCTGCGTTCCTGAAAAAATATTGAAAGAAGATTGGGATTATAAAAAAGAGAAGCGGTTGTGGCCGGTTTCTCACGGACTCATTCACTTGTTTTCGTAGTGTTTCCCAAAGAGCAGGGCCGCACCCGCTGCCCCGCCGATGAGCGGGATGAGACCAAGCGGGCTCTCCTGCGGGGTGGTTGTCGGAGTTCCGGTGCCCTCCTCTTCAGGAATGGCGACCGTCACCTGTGGTGCTGTGGCCGTCTCATTCATGGATTCCGTAGTGACAGATACGTCAACCGTATCCGTTCCCACCATCGGCGCCGCAGCATCGATGGTGACGGTCACCTTCTGTCCGTCACCGGCGGCGATGGCAAAGGAGGAGAAACCTGGTGTGGTGGCCTCATAGTACACCCATCCGCCCTCTTCACGGAGAACGGAGGTGGGGAGCTCCTGCCATGCATTGTCATGGAAACGCCAGAGGGTGATCGCTGTTGGAAGCACCCCTTCCGCCCTCAGCCATGCCGCAGAGACCCGGAAGGAGAAGACCGCCTCTGTGATCTCATCATCCGCCATGCCGGTGAGCTGTGCGGAGAGGTACTGGTAAACCGGCCCTTCCAGCCCATCGGGACCGTTTTTGGCCTGATCAACGGTGAGAAGAATTCTCCCGGTTCCCTCTGCTGCGGTGACCGTGACAGTCTGCACCGCAGAGCCGGTGAAGCTGAGGGTTGCGGATTCCCCGGCATTCAGGGCAGGAGATGTTGCCATGTCGGCTGACGGATCATCGCTTCCGGAATCTGGGTTTTTGTCCGGATACCAGGCAAATGGTTTCACCAGGGGGTAGGTGTCATAATCATCTCCGTAAATCGTAAAGGGTGCATCCCCGATACCATTGTGATTCGTGTCAGTGCCATTGTATGTGCTCCAGTAGTTCCCCATGAACCCGGTGAATGGCTGTCCGCGGTACCAGTAGGTCTCCTCTGTCGGTGAGTGCCAGATTCCGCTATTTTGGACCTCAACCATTTGTGCAGCATCCTGTTCTGAGATTTCAGCTATCATGGAGAACGTATCGGCATGGTATTGATCATCCATGAGTGCATCATGCCACGATAATTCATCGTTCCCTCTCCGGTCCACGTGACTCTTTATCTCCTGTCCCCGGGTGTCTGCCCCGGTAATGCGGGTGGTGATACTATCAGCAGCTGAATCCCCCGGTATCAGGATGAAGTCATTGCGGTATACAGAGACGTCTCCATCCGGATTTGGGAGTATGATCTCCGGATATACTGTTCCGGAAAAGGAGTTCCCCCGAACAACGGAATTGTTCAGAATCATCCGTGCCTGTTCTGAGCAGTTTTCTATCGTATTGTCGGTGATCTCTGCCCCGTCTGCTACTATCAACATGCCAGTTCCTCTGTCATTGCATTGGACAGTATTATCAGAGACGGTGGCCATCTCCACGTTTTGAATCCTGATTCCGTATTTGGTGACATCCATCGTGTTGTCGGATATGGTGATCATGTCTGCATCTATGATGTCGATTCCGTATCCTGTGCCACCTTCGATCGTATTTCCGGCCACAATTAACCCGGAGATCTCATTTCCCACCACTCCCATACAGTCTTCATCGCTGCTCATGGTGTTGTTTGTTATTCTAGAGTCATTCC
This sequence comes from Methanogenium sp. MK-MG, assembly GCF_009914725.1. GTDB lineage: Archaea > Halobacteriota > Methanomicrobia > Methanomicrobiales > Methanomicrobiaceae > Methanogenium. The sequence goes on along the minus strand of NZ_JAAAWJ010000032.1, from coordinate 14,729 downwards.
CTCTTAGGAGGGACACCCCTGCACCACCGTACCGGTAGGCAAAATTGTTTCCTGTTGCCTGCAGTCCGTTGGTTTCTTCCGCAAAAATGCCACGATACATGTCCGAACCAAACGAAGAGTCATGCACGGTGATATTCTCCGAGGAAGAAGCCCACACTCCGTCGCTAAATATCTTGTCCGCGGTTACATTCTCCACGCACACGTCCCGGCAGAAGAGGAGGGTAATTCCGTCTCCCATGGCCGTTGTTGTGGTGTCACGGATAGTGATGTCAGTAGAATTTACACAGATGACGGCTCCTGCGTTTGAAGATGCATCGATGGTCTCCCCTGATACACCTTCCCGGTAGATGACCGGCCGGCCGTTCACCGTGACCGTCTCGTCAATGGTGTTGCCGGGGTTTTCGCATCCGTCCCAGTAAATGAGATTGTACGTATTGTCGTGCATTGTGATTGTGGATAAGGAGAGACCCTGCACATCCCTGATATAAAGGCCGAATTTGCAGCCGGTGATTTCAGTGTCAAACAACGTGCAGTCATCTCCTGAGATACCCACGGCAAGGTTTTCCCCCTCATTTCCCTCAAAGGAGAACCCGGAGATGGTGCAGTTGTCTGCCTCAATTTCAACACCAATTCCATCTTCCGGGGTGGCGATAACCGGCATCCCCACACCGAAGAGGGTGATGGGCTGTTCCAGTTCCAGTTCTTCGGGGTATGTGCCGCTCTCCACAATGATGGTGTCACCGTCTGCTGCGGCATTCACCGCCTCCATAATGGTCGGGTAATCCCGTGGCACGACGGTGAGAGGGCTGGTGTGCGCCTTGATGCAGATATTGGTGTCCGGGAATATTTCGGTCAGATCCTCCCAGTTTTCCCCGTCAGTACTCACATAACTCTCGCCGGCCTCTGCGGTGGCGCCGGACGAGTATCCCTCAATCGGCTTTTCCACAACAAGCGGGTAGCCGTCATTCGGTGAGACCACCATAAGGACGACCGAGAAGATCTCTCCGGGGATGAGGGGAACAGTCTCCGGGAGGGTGACGGTGTGGTAGCCCGGCATGTCGGCGGTGCCGTATGTCCAGGCGACCGGTGCGGCATCGCCCGGCGGGGTGGTGAAGTCGGTGAAGATGGCAGCCACATACTCTGTCTCCGGCTCACGGGTATAGAAGCTCACATCGGTGATCTCTTCGTAGCGGTCTGCGGTGAATACATTCGCTCCCATGACAGGGCCGGCAGCGCCGGTGCCGATGCTCGTGGTCCAGCCGAGGGGGTCATACTGGTATATTTGTCTGTCTTCCTCTGCCGGAACGCCGGTATAGAGCGCACCGGGAGTATTGTAATAGGTAAAGTCATAGGGGTTAGTGCCTTCCCCGTTGAAATAGCCGATGGCAGGATCATAATACGATATATAGAAGAATCCCTCGTCTCCGGAGCCGGTGCCCCAGCTGTTTTTGAGGATGAAGGCACCATCACCCGGTGGAGTGACGTTAAAGTTCTCTTTCGGGAAGGTATCGTCCCACCCCACAAGAGTGACCGCATGACCCCCGTTTGGTGCATATTCATCACCCGGCCAGTAATAGGTGGTGTAGTTGTCAGCAAAACAGGACCAGTTCACAGTGAATGCAACCCAGATTGCCCCCTCATTCATGAGCGTCTGCTTAAACAGGCTGTTGTCAAATGAATCTGTCCGCGGCGGGAGGAAGGAAACATCAAGAACATCAATAACCGGAGGCAGATCGGTAGGTGATATGTTGGACGGGTAGGGGAGTGCATAGGGGTCATCGGCCTCCTGCACCGGCCCGCTGCCGCGGGTGAGATAGGCGGTGGACATGAAGGCGACCCCTCCCTTACAGGGCGCATAGTCAAACCCGTCCGGGTACTGGTTGGAACAGAGGTTGTTCATATTATTCTCTGAAAAATTCTCTGCCTCACCGGTATCGGTGAGATACGTTGACTCCAGTGAGCCGTATGTGGCAAATGCCCAGCAGCTGCCGCATTTCCCCTGGTCACGAACCGGGGTGACCCGGCCTTCGTCACGCAGGTCAAAATACCCGGGAAGTGCCGTTTCATCGATCACTGCATCCAACACATATCCGTCCGGCCAGAATGCGACCGCAGGCGACGGGAGCAGACCGGTTGCATAGGGGGCATCCGTTCCTCCCGTCAGGCCTGAGTCCACGCTGTCGATGGAGGACTGGTCAGGACATCCATTATCCATGCCTTCTGTGTATGCGACAAATGCCGGATTGAGTGGTGCCTGTTCAATGGTGAGCGCTGCTGCCCCCTGTACGAGGATGAGGGCGGTAATAAGAAGAATTGCTAATCTGCTGAATGATATGGGAACCATAATACCACCTTAAAATATATGGTGAATTTGTCAGCGGAATCAGGTATTAAAGTGCTGGAATGTACCTGTGTTCTGCGATATGCAGGCCGGTTATGCAATACATGACGTCTCCGGTCCGATGTATCCGGGAGACTTCCCTCCTGTGATGGTGACACAGAGGGTGTGTAAAAAAGATATGGAGATCCGGCTGCTTTCACCAGCCGCGGGTGTATTCATTGAAACAGGGTATGCAGACAATTTTTCCATCCTGCACCCGTGCTCTCTGCTCGGATACCGGTTCCCTGCAGACTGCGCAGGGAACGGAGCGGAAGATGCGGGCCCGTTCCGGCAGCTCTGGTTCGACCTCTTTGCATTCATATATTTCATCCAGAGGGGCGGTGAGAATCTTATCGATCATTGCCTCCCGGAGTGCCTGCATCCGTGCCCGGTCTGCATCCGTGGCAGTGCCTGCGGCCATCCGTGCGTGGATCTCTTCTGTCTCCTGGAAGAATTTTTCCTGACTGAATGCAGGTCTCTGGGCAATGCGTACCGCCTTCTCGCCGTTCCGGAGTATGAAGGTGTAGACCGGTTTGCCGTGGTCACGGAAGATGAGGTTGCCTTTTCCCATCGTGCACCCGGTGATGTACTGGATGGCATCGATCATGCAGGCGTCATTTTCAACAATGGCCACCATCTCCTCGTCCTCTGACCGGCCGGTGTTCAGGCACTCTTTTGCATACTCCGATGCCCGGTATCCGAACGCAAGGCCGGGACAGATATGGCCATGGAATGCGGCCACCTCTTCAAACGGCGGAAGTGTCAGTGTCATCATCTGTTATCTTTGCCTGCCGGAGTGATAAATACCTGTATCAGCCGATGGTGCTGCATAAAATCGTGGATATTATTATCCCGCACGGGCAATGAATTTTGTAATGAAAATAACTCCCTTTTCTTCATATATACTCATGGCAGGTCTCTTTGCCTGCCTTGCCTGTGTCATCATCGCCGCAGGCTGCACCGATGCACAGCCGGAGATGATCGTGGAAGCGAGTAATGTCACCATCACAGACACTGATGCCGCCTCTGAAACAATCTGGTACACCATGACAGTCACGGTTACAAATACCGGAACCGCGTCAGCCACCGATGTTATTATAGGTATTACCCTGCAGACCCCTGATGCCAGCCAGATGTCACGGATGGCTCACGAGAGTGTGGAGTTCGGCACCATCGCACCCGATACTACCTGGACAGAGACGGTGACCATCGTGCTGGAGGCGGGACCGGTGGGATATGCAGACCTCGCCATCGGTGGGGAAAACCCGGTGGTAACGACAAAGACTGAACAGATGGAATATTTATCTCTCCCCTTCTGAAGGGCAGATTTATTTTCCGTCCCTTTTTTTATCCGGCACTCCCAGATAATGGGTATGCCCGTTGTCAGGTTTTATTTCTCCCGTTCCCGAACCACACAAGAGATTGACTATGCAGAGGGGGAGACCTATGCAGACCTTATTCTGCGTTGTGGCCTTATCCCTGACACCGTCCTCATCTTTGCAGGGGACCGGTCTCTCCCCGAAGACGCACCGGTCTGTGAAGGGGAAGTCACGATAGAAGAGACCGCATCACGCGGATAGATACCCGCACAGATCAACAACAATAAAAAAACAGGATATGCCGGGGATTACTCCTCAGCTTTTGGTTTCTTCTCTGCCTTGGGCGGTGCAGGCGGACCCTGCACGAACTCCATGGCAGTCCCGGTGGTCGAAGGGGGATAATCAGGTTCCATAAAAATACAGTCTTTCGGGCAGACCTCTGCACAGACACCGCAGATGATGCAGCGGAGGCGGTCAATCTCCCAGGTCCGGGCCTCACGGTCCACCACTATCGCCTGCGAGACGCAGTGGCGCTGGCAGTTGCCACAGTAGATGCAGTCCTCGATTGCAATGATCACATGCCCGCGGGATATTTCATACTGTTTGGCAGGCGTTGCCGGGTACATCAGGGTGGCGGGTTTGCCCACCAGATTTGCAAGCGCCCGCTTTGTCATGGTAAATATCTGCATATCCTCTCTCACCTCTCCGCACACCCGATACACGGGTCAATGGTCAGCACCACCACCGGCACATCCGCCATCTCGATGCCTTCGAGCATCTTCACCAGAGGCGGGATGTTGGTTAAGGTCGGTGTCCGCACACGGTGCCGGACGATGTTCTTCTTCCCGTTTGCCTTGATGTAGTGCATGCACTCGCCACGTGGCTGTTCGGAGAAGGCGAAATACTCACCATCGGGGTTGCCCTTCACCTTCTCTTCGATGGGGCCGTCCGGCATCTTTGCCACCGCACGTTCGACGAGGTCAACTGCTGCGAGCACCTCCTCTGATCGGACCAGGCAGCGGTCCAGGCAGTCACCGTGGGTGAATACGACCGGTTTGAACCCGAGTTCGCCGTATGCCGAGTAGCCGCTGGACCGGACATCCATGTCACAGCCGCTGCCGCGGGCTGTCGGGCCGACCGCACCGAGATCCCATGCGTCCTCTTTCGAGAGGACACCGAGGCCACGCATGCGGTGGCGCACGGTCTGGTCATGGGTGAAGATGCGGTTTGACTCCTCCAGAAGGGGCCGGATCTTCTTCAGGTGGTCCACCATCTCGCCGAGTTTATCGTCTGATATGTCACGGCGGATACCGCCGACCTTGCACGAGCCCTGAATGACACGGCCGCCGGTTGTCGCTTCCATGTCATCAAGAATCTCTTCTCTCAGGCGCCAGGCGTTCATGAAGAGGTTCTCAAATCCCATTGCATCAGCCGTCAGGCCGAGCCAGAGGAGGTGGGAGTGCATCCTTGAGTATTCCATCCAGATGGTCCGGATGAACTGTGCCCGTGCCGGGACCTCAATGCCCATGATACGTTCAATCGCATTGCAGTAGGTCACCGAGTGGGTAAACGAGCAGATGCCGCATATCCGTTCTGCGATGAGAACATAGTCCTTGTAATCACGTTTCTCAACGAGTTTCTCAAGACCGCGGTGGACATACCCGATGGTGGGGACCGCCTCAACCACCCGCTCATCTTCCAGCACCAGATCCAGGTGGATGGGTTCGGGCAGCACCGGGTGCTGGGGCCCGAACGGCACAACGATTTGGTTGCCCATTACGCATCCCCTCCTTTCTTTACCTTGGTGACAGGAGGCGCGTTTTTGAAGGGCGACGGGATTCGTGTCTCGATGAGATGACCCTGGAAGTCAACGTTTATATCCGTCACCGTCAGGCCGAAGAGGTCATGGATCTCGTTTTCATATATGAATGCCCCCCAGTATATGCCGGAGATGCTGGGTATCTTGTCACCGTCGTTGACCGTGATGCGGAGACTCTCAAAGTCCCACGACGTCGTGAAGGTATAATTGATTTCATAGCAGTCCCCGAGAGGGGTGCAGCCGATCTGTACCAGCCGGTGCCCCTTCTCGTGACACTCCCCGGTCTTCTTCAGGAGGTCTGTGACCGCAATCTCTGTTATGGTATGTTTCTGTTCGATCATTGTTTTTTACCTCCTTTCTCTGCCATCTTTGCCCGTTTCTCTTCGAGAATACCAAGGGCACTGACGACGCCGTCGATGATGGACTCGGGCCGGGCCGCACATCCGGGCACATAGACATCGACCGGGATGACCTTGTCAACCCCGCCCATGATGTTGTAGCATTCCCGGAACACACCGCCGGTGGCGGCACAGATACCTATTGCGACCACGACCTTTGGGTCAGGCATCTGTTCATAGGTGTTCTTCACCACTGCCCGGCTCTGTTCGTTGATGCCGCCTGTTATAAGGAAGACATCGGCGTGTTTCGGGTTGCCGGTATTGACAATCCCGAACCGCTCAAGGTCATAGAGCGGAGTGAGGCAGGCGAGCACTTCAATATCGCAGCCATTGCAGCTGGACCCGTCGTAATGGATAATCCACGGAGATTTTGTAATATATGACATTTTTTCAACTCACCTCCTTACATCAGGGCAAGGACCCCCAGGTTGACTGCACCGGCAACGAGTGCCACGAGCCATGCACTCCTGAGCATCACCTGCCAGCGTACACGTGTTGTAGTGTTGTCTACCAGTATCTCAATGAAATAGACGATGATGACAACAAGAAGACCGACCCATGGCATGGAGGCAAAGAAGAGCCAGACGATGCCTAAGAAGAATACTGTCTCATAAAGGTGTGCAATCTCGACCATGCCCAGAGTGGGGCCGGCAAACTCTGTTGTAAGCCCCTTCACCAGTTCCTGGTGGGCATGGTGCGAGGTTGCAAGGTCAAAGGGTGACTTGCGCAGTTTGATGGTGAGCACATAGACGATACCCACAAAGATGAGCGGTATGGTCATGAAGATGGGCTCAGGCCACAGGGCGATGTCTTTGACAGCAAAGGATCCGGTGGCCATATAAAACCCGGTGGCCGCAAGAATCAGCATCGGTTCGACTGCCATCAGCTGCAGCAGTTCACGTTCCGCCCCGATATGGCTGTAGGGGGAGACTGCCGCATAGGCTCCCAGAATAAGGAAGACATGGGCGAGTGTCAGCGCAAATATGACGAGCAGTATGTCACTGCCGGAGAAGAAGAGCGCTCCGGTGAAGACGACAAATATCAGGTACGAGAAGATGTAGAAGTTCACCTCGTTTCGTACGACCGCCTTCTCTTTTTCAAAGAGTTTGAAGACATCATAAAGTGGCTGGAGCACCGGCGGGCCGACACGCCCCTGCATCCGGGCGGTGACCTTCCGGTCGATACCGCCGATGAGTGCACCGATGAAGGGTGCAAAGATGATGAACCCTATTGCAAAGATGATTTCTGTAATCATATGATCACCCCCATGAGGAGCATAATTAACATCAGGGCAATGAATGCGATGCACAGGCCGTTGCCGATATGCGAGAGGCGCTGTTCACCAAAGTAGTCAGCAAGATAGTAGTTGCCGAGTGCCACCGGGCGCTGCACGCCGATGCTGCCTTTGAAATGCATGTCAGGAGTGGACGGCCGCCCGCCCACGTAATGCGGCAGAATCTTGCGGTCTTTCCTGAAGTGGAAGAGTGAGAGCGGCATCACCAGTACCATGAAGACCATCATCACCATGATGATCGTGTTGGCCTGGCCGAGGGTCGCTGCCATGCCGTAGATGCTGAAGACATAGGGCACCACCAGTTCTGAGGAGAGCAGGGGGAAACCGATACAGACAGCGACCATCAGCACCGTGAGGGGCACGAGGGCAGTGTATTCATGGGAGGATATCTTCACTTCCATGGGTTCGGGTTTCCATGCGACCGCCACCAGTTTGCCCAGCCATTTGGTCCAGAAGAATACCGTCACCGCACTGCCGAATGCCAGCAGGAGAATGAGGATGAAGCCGTACTGGGCATCAATGAATGCTAAGAGGGCCGCCCATTTTGATATGAGCATTCCGAAGGGGGCAAGGAACATACCGGCGATGCCGATGATCATCATCAGCCCGAGTGTCGGCAGACGGCCCACAAGACCCGTCATGTCCTCAATGTCCCTGCTGCCGATCTTGTGCTCGACCGTACCCACAGAGAGGAAGAGGAGGGACTTTGCGACCGCATGGAATATGATCAGCAGTATGGCTGCCCAGACCGCCGCATAGGTGCCAATGCCCGCACAGGCGACGACGAGGCCAAGGTTTGCAATCGTTGAATATGCAAGGACCTTCTTTGCATTGGACTGGGATATCGCAATGCCCGATGCAAGCAGGAAGGTCACGCCGCCCACAAGGGAGATGATGTAGCCGACCATGCTTGCATCATAGATGGGGGCAAACCGGACGATGACATAGACACCTGCCTTTACCATCGTACTGGAGTGCAGGAGTGCCGATACCGGGGTGGGTGCAACCATTGCACCGACCAGCCATGAGGAGAAGGGCATCTGTGCCGCCTTGGTAAGACCGGCAAACCCGATGAGGGCTGCGGGTATCATGGCGACAGCAGGGCCTGCTGCAATCAGGGTGTCCATCATGATCAGGCTCCCTGAAGGGTCGGTAAGCCCAATCCAGACAAATGTGGCTGCAAATCCGAGACCGCCTGTCAGATTGAGGAGGAGGGCCCAGAATGCATTCTTTCGTGCCTGTTCGTCCCAGCTGTATCCAATCAGAAGGAAGGAACAGAGTGTGGTCACTTCCCAGAAGAAGAAGAGCCAGAAGAGATTATTGGAAAATACTACCCCATACATTGCCGCAAGGAAGACAAAGAGCAAAGCAAAGAACCAGCGCCGTTTGTCAGGCATGTCATCATGGTGGGCGTGATAGTCACGCATGTATCCGACCGAGTAGATACAGATCAGGCTGCCGATGATGCCGATGATCATCGCCATGATGATGGAGAACGGGTCAATGAAGAGGTTGTTCAGTGCCGCGGTTTCATGGATGAGTGACTCAGCATAGAGTACCACTCCCAGCTGGACCACAACCAGCCCGGCAATGAGATATTGCCGGTATTTCGCGGCGAGATACAGGAGGCCGGCGGATATGATGACTTCAAGTCCGGTCATGATCTGGGAGATCATGCCGGAGTTGATATCGAAATATACCGTCCCGGCCCCCGCAAACACTACAAACAGATACAGTGTCGCAACGATTATTATCGCCGACACAACTACCACAATTGTATCTCTGAGGCGGCTGTTCGGTAGGATACAGAACAGTAATGCCGCCAGTGCAGGGAAAAGAATCAGGAATACCAAGAGCTCCATGCTATACACCTCTGTGTGAATGATTGAGAATTAATCATTATTTATCATTGTCATTATGCTAAACCGTGCAATTATGCGTTGAAATCCTGTTTATGACATTACAATGTCTTATATCTGGCAGTATAATCCCCCTCCGGTCACGGCGGGAAGGGGGATGGTGCCATCTCCTGCGAGGTAATTTTGTAATCAGGTGCGCGGCAGATATATAATGATTGTTTGTCGTGGCAGGTGGGAAAAGAGCACCTTAAGCGGTGTGAATGTCAAAAAAAGTGTTTATTGTTTTTTACATGCCCATCTGGGATGCGTTCTTTGAGATCATCATGTCGTCGACACGGATGACGAGTGCAGCGGTCTCGGTCGCTGACATAATTGCCTGCCGCTTGACACGGGCGGGCTCTATGACGCCTTCCTCATACATGTCAACAATCTCTCCTGTGAAGACATTCAGACCTGCGTGATTCTCACCGTTTGCATGTGCGGTCTTGAGGGCGACCATCTTGTCGATCTGGTCAAAGCCTGAGTTCTCCGCGAGGGTGTATGGGATAACCTCAAACATCCGGGCGAATGCCTCGATTGCGAGCTGGGTTCTGCCTTCCTGTGTTGCGGCAAATTCGCCGATCTTCATCATCAGTTCAATATCGATGGCAGCGCCGCCGACAAGGTACTCTCCGTCTTCGAGGGAGTCCATCACGACACGGACTGCGTCATAGACGCCGCGTTCGAGTTCGTCGACGAAGACCTGTGAGGTGCCTTTCAGAAGGATGCTCACGGTCTGCGGGTTCTTGCACTCGGTGATCCGGGTGATGGTGATGTCCTTCATCTCCTCGATGAGGCCTGCCTCGCCGAGCATCTCTTCGGTCAGTTCCTCGGGCTTGTTGACGATGGTTGCGCCGACCGCACGGGCGAGTTTCTTCATGTCGGATTCAGGAACGTCCTGAATGGCGATGACGTTCTCCTTTGCAAGGTAGAACTGGACTGCGTCTGAAATGCCCTTCTGGCAGAAGAGGGTGTTGGCGCCGGAGGCAACGACCGCTGCTGCAATGCTGCGGAGGGTCTCGTTCTCCTGTTCGCTGAAGGCTTCCATCTGTTCTGCGGAGGTGATCTTTATTTTGGACTTCACCTGGGTCTTTGTTACCTCAAGTGCCTGGGAGAGCATGGCAATCCTTGCCCCTTCGAGTCTCTTCGGCATGGAATGCTGGACACGGGTCTTGTCAAGGAGGAATCCCCTGAGCAGTTCCGCATCTTCCATGCTGTCGCCGACCATGGTCTTGATCTGGACGTCGTCCTCGTCAACCCTGTACTTCCCGTCTTCGTCCTTCCGGGCGACGGTCAGCACAGCATCGACAACAATGCCGGTGATCGTGTCTTTGGCATCTTCGATGGACTTTCCGGTGACTGCAGTGCCTGCGACCTTGATGAGCATGTCGCGGTCTTCCCCGTCGGCCCTGATGGCCTGCTCATCAATGATCTCCAGTGCCTTCTGCATACCGAGACGGTATCCGTTTGCGATGACCGTCGGGTGGATCTTCCGGTTGATGAGGGCTTCTGCCTGTTCCATCAGGCCGCCGATGAAGATGGTTGCGGTGGTGGTGCCGTCGCCGACTTCATTGTCCTGCGTCTCGGCTACCTCGATGACGAGTTTTGCCGCCGGGTGTTCTACCGACATCTCGTGAAGGATGGTAGCGCCGTCGTTCGTGATGACTACATCTCCTCCTGACTGGGAGACCATCATCTTGTCCATTCCGCGTGGCCCGAGTGTGGTGCGCACGGCTTCAGCGATTGCTTTGGCCGCCATAATATTGGATCTCTGGGCTTCGTTTCCGCCAATGCGCTCAACATTGTCCCTTAGTATAATGATTGGCTGTTCCGCTAACATAATGCAGATGCTCCTTAATGCGTCATAAAATTGGATTTGTAATTCTATATAGTTGTTGTGTTTGCATGCTGAAATGGCCGGTTACCCGGAACATTGCAGATCAACTTATTCTGTTTACGTACAAACTTCCGGGGATATGTAATCTACCTGTATATCCCGTTTCAGTCAGTGCGTGATACCTGGAACAGGCTGAAGACCGGGACCCCGTCTATTTCTTTGATATTCTTTTTATTGAAGAGGACACAGACGGCTTCCGGCACCGCCCCGTGGTTTACGAGATGGCTGATGATATCTTTCATCGTGTTGCCGGAGGTGATGACGTCATCTACGATGAGACAGTGTCTGCCCTGCACCTGTGCGAAGTTGCCGGATATGGAGCCGATTGGGTTCTCTCCCTGTGCATGCTTCTTCGGGTGGTACATGGTGAACTGTGCCCCCTCCTCTGCTGCGATGATCGTGGCGAGGGGAATGCCCGAGTGGGCGACTCCCACGACCAGCTCCGGTGCCGGGATATCGGCGGGGGTGCAGTCCCGTGCCTCCGCCTCGCCGTAGTAATAGCGTTTGAGGAGGAGCAGGGCCGCGTCGCGCAGCATATCCGCATTTCCGCCGACGACTGTCCAGTTGATATGGATATCCTTCGGTGCCTCGGTGTCCTTCTGCTGGGTGAGAAGCCAGGTCACAGTCTCCATTGAAAGAGAGAGTTCATCCGCGATCTGGCTGGGACTGTGGCCCTCGGCATGTAGCAGTTTTGCCTTTCCTATAAGTTCATCAAGAGAAGACATCGTGATTACATATTCTCCGGGAAGAGGCTAATACTTTTTTCCGGACTGTGCCCGCCGAATATCTGCACCGCATATCCGGCACTCGCCGGGACCCGACCAGAAGCGCCCGCATCCGGTGCAGCGGTAGCTCCACTTTCGTTTTTTTGCCCGCCGCTGCAGGATGGGGATGACCGGTATTCCCATGCGCTGTGCCGTGTTCTGCACCGCAAAGTCGTCGGTCATGACCGCTGCGTTTAGTTCTGCTGCAAGAGCGAGGATGCCGGTGTCGGTCTCCGAGAGGACGGTTACGTCCCCGCTTTTCCGGGCGGCAACAGTGACCTCTGCCCGTGCAGCAGGGCCGGGTGCATGGACGCGGAGGCCCTGCTCTTCGAGCAGGGCAAGACGCATCCGGGCCGCCTGCGTCTTTACTTCGCCCACTACGTCAGGGGTGGTGTAGCATTCACCTGTGACCGGGAGATCTGCAAAAAAAACTGATGCATCGAGCACCACCCGTTTCTTCTCTTCTTCGTCCATTATTTTTGTATGGCCTCGGCAATCATCCCTGCCGCGGAGTAGGCGGATGCCGCCGATTCGATGGTGTCAGAGGCTGCGACCGATGCCAGACCCGCTGCCGTGAGTCGGGCAAACCCGCCGGAGGCAAAGACCCCGTGCACGCAGGCGGCATGCACCGACCGGGCACCGCCGTCTTTGAGCATCCCTGCTGCGGTCGCAAGGGTCCCGCCGGTGGATATGATGTCATCGGTGATGACGATGTCACGCCCGCGGGCGTCAACAGACGTCGGTGCTATTCTGACCTCCTCGCCGGAGATGCGGGTCTTTGAGAGGTGGTCGGTCTCCCATCCGCCGTTTTGGGCAATCTTCGCTGCAAATGCGGCTGCCCCTTTATCCGGTGCAAGGATGAGGGGGTCGTTGCATCCTAAGCCTGCTACCCAGCGTGCCATCTCCGGTGCCAGACTGATGTCTTCTGCCGCTGCCCGGAAGTGGGAGAGCACCGAGGATTCGTGGATATTTACCGTAATGACGCGCGAAACGCCTGCGGAGAGTGCCCGGGCAACTGCACGGCTGCTCACCGGTTCCCCGTCATTGAACCGCTTGTCCTGCCGGGCATATCCCATATACGGCAGAACGAGGGTGATGTCACTTCTGTCACAGGCATCGATCATCAGCAACAGCTGGACCAGAGACCGGTTGTCAGCGGTGCTTGATACAAGCAGGGTTTCTCCGTCCAGGGTGCCTGTTTTCAGGTATAATTCTCCGTCAGGAAATGCTTTAAATTGTGAATAAACAAGCGGCAAATCAAGTGCTTTTGCAACCTTTGAGCCCAGAATCTGGGATTTTTCTGTACATACTACCTTCATCTGGATTACCTGTATTAGAAATTACTTAAAGTATCAGTATTAGAAAGTACTTAAAGCATCAGAATAGATTATTAAAGCACTACCGGTCACATGGTGAGGGCCTGATAACGATATGACTAATTCAACAGATACAATACCAGAAGACTCCGGCATTGCACCGGACACGGTCCCGGCCGCTACGGGGAGACCGGAGGTGCCCGATACCGGGGCAGAAGAGACAGGCAGCGCAGGTGCAGACGCCCCTGCCGCCCCTGAAGCGGCTCCGGTTTCGCCCGGTGAAGTGGCAAACTCCGGTGAAATCCCGGTCCCCGAGAGCCTTATTGATCAGGTGATTGGCCAGGAACATGCGGTCGAGGTGATGCGCAAGGCAGCCACCCAGCGCCGCCATGTCCTGATGATCGGGACTCCGGGCACCGGCAAATCGATGCTCGCGAAGGCGATGGCAGAACTGCTCCCGAAAGAAGAGCTGCAGGATATCCTCATCTACCCGAACTCAGAGGATCCGAATGAACCTGTGGTCAGGACGGTTCCGTCCGGCAGGGGAAAGGAAATAGTGGGTGCCCACAAACAGGAGGCTCAAAAACGCACCAAGACGAGAAGCATGCTCATTATGCTCCTCATCTTCGGCATCATGGGCTATGCCTTCATCTCCGGGCAGCTGCTCTTCGGCATCATCGCGGCAGCCTTCATCTTCATGGCGATGCAGTACTCGCGCCCCAAGGAGGAGGCGATGGTCCCCAAGCTCCTCGTCTCCACCAAGCCCGATTCCATCGCACCCTTCCTCGACGGCACCGGTTCACACGCAGGTGCCCTCTTAGGTGACGTCCGCCACGACCCGTTCCAGTCCGGCGGGCTGGAGACACCGGCCCACGACCGTGTCGAGGCCGGTGCCATTCACAAGGCGCACAAAGGTGTGCTCTTCATCGATGAGATCAACACTCTCACCCCCCACTCCCAGCAGAGCCTATTAACCGCCCTGCAGGAGGGAGAGTTCCCCATCACCGGCCAGAGCGAGCGCTCAAGTGGTGCCATGGTCAGGACAGAGCCGGTCCCGTGCCGGTTTGTGATGGTGGCGGCAGGCAATATGGACGGTGTGCAGGGGATGCACCCGGCACTCAGGTCCCGTATCCGCGGCTATGGGTACGAGGTCTATATGCAGGAGACGATGCTCGACACGCCGGAGAACCGCGACAAGTTCATCCGGTTCATCGCCCAGGAAGTCAGGAATGACGGCAAGATCCCGCACTTTGACCAGAGTGCGATTGACGAACTCCTGCTCGAGGCACGCCGCCGGTCCAACCGGAAGGGGCATCTCACCCTCAAACTGCGTGACATGGGTGGTCTCATCCGTGTCGCCGGTGATCTGGCCCGGCAGGAAGGAGCGGAGATTGCCACTGCAAAGCATGTGCTGGACGCAAAGAGCATGGCCCGGTCCATCGAGGATCAGGTGTCGGACGAGTACATCCGCCGGTCCCGTGAGTATGACCTCACGGTGGTCGAGGGTGCCGAAGTGGGCCGGGTGAACGGCCTTGCCGTGATGGGCACCGACTCCGGGTCTGTGCTGCCCATCGTGGCTGAAGTGACCCCGACCCAGGGCGCCACCGGCCAGGTGATTGCCACCGGTCTCTTAAAAGAGATTGC
>NZ_JAAAWJ010000031.1 GCF_009914725.1 Methanogenium sp. MK-MG | reverse complement strand
GAGGGACAATTTTCAGCTGATATTTTGGCATTTGAATAATATCTATGCGAAATATGGAGGATTTGGCAGTGTTACGCCGGCCTTAACCGATGACGTATGGAACCGACTCTGCAAGTTCAACATCATCCTCCCTGTCCTGGTGGGTGAGTGCGATGATGATATCCGCCCCCTCTTCTTTCAGGGATTTCACCGCCGCATTGCCGATTTCAGCCGTGTTTTCATACAGTATGACGTCATTATCAAGGGTTACAATCTGTTCCAGCTGCGGGGTAATAATCCCGAATATGCCCACCTTTACCCCTCCGGCGTCAAGGATGGTGTAATCCTTCACCGTATCGTTTAATGCGGGATCAGTGAAATCAAGGTTTGCGCAGATTATCGGATACGATGCGTTCGTCGCCCATTCCTTAAAATGTCCGGTTGAAAAATCAAATGCATGGTTTCCGGGCACGGCTGCGTCAACCCCTGCCATTGAACAGGACGTGACCTCCGGGATTCCGGCAAACCTGTGATAGAAACTGCCTTCGCCCAGATCGCCTGCAAAGAGATACAGGGTGGTGTCGTTCTCTTCACCAAGGCTGTCTGCGAGTGCACCGATTCTTCCGATGCGTGTGCCTGTGTCGGTGTCACTCATCGCAGATATATGGCTGTGAATATCAGGTGTCGTTAATATCCTGATGGTCCCTGAATATGGCGAATCGTTCTGATGTCCCAAATCAGTGCTGTTACCTGTGCTGATTCCTCCCCAAATGCCGCCACCAATTCCTGTTGAAAGAACAACAGTCAGGAGAATTGCAATCACGGTAATTGTAAGGATTATCACCTGAATATACTTTATTGCGGATGATCTCTGCATTTTTTATATCACCAAAACGTTACGTTTCCTGATTTTCAACCTGAAATCTACCGGTGCCGGATGACACGTTGATCAGAATAAAAACCATTCTCTACGTATTTCAGAAATATTTGGGGTGGAGGGTTAAAATAATCAGTTAAATGTATACTGCTGTTTTTTCAGGATGGCACTAACTGTTTTCCTGCCGTATCTGACCACAGATCAGATCGATGCCTTCCGGAAGAGCAGCGCACCCGCGACGATCATCACTGCCGTGCAGCCACCGAGGGCTGCAAGGCAGACAAGGGGGTGGATGGCTGACGTGCCCAGAAGGCCGTAGCGGATGCCTTCCACACCATAGGTGAGCGGGTCGATGAGCGTCAGGGGCACCAGCCATTCCGGCAGGCTTTCGATGGGGAAGAGTGCACCTGAAAGGCCGAATATCGGAAAGACCACAAAGTTCATGATGAGCTGGAAGCCGTGCATATCCTCCATCTTTGATGCAATGGCAATGCCAAACGCCGCAAAGCAGATGCCGATGAGCGTCATGAAGAGAAAGGCGATGAGAAACCCGGTGAAACTGGTAAATCTGATGCCGATCAGCAGTGACAGTATGAGAATGAAGGCCCCCTGTATGACTGCGGTCGTGGCACCTCCGAGTGTCTGGCCGAGCATGATCTCAAGGCGTGAGACCGGTGCCACCAGCGTCTCTTTCAGAAACCCGAACTGCTTGTCCCAGATTATTTGTATGCCGGAGAAAACCGAGGTGAAGAGCACACTCATCGCAATGATACCGGGGACCAGAAACTGCATATAATTCTCTCCGGTGTCGCCCGGCATCTGCACGACAGAATTGAGTCCGAATCCCAGGGCCAGGAGGAAGAATACCGGCATGCCGAGGCTGCCGACAATCCTGCTCTTTGAACGGACGTAGCGCTTGAGACTCCGCAGCCAGAGCGTATAGACGATATCCATTTAATGCCTCCCCCCCATCATCCGCATCCGTATCCGGTCTGCTGCCCCTGGCTCTTCCTCCCGGATGGTCTTGCCGGTGTAGTGCAAAAAGACATCCTCCAGCGTTGGCTGATGGATGGAGACCGAGGTGATCGCGTATTCGTGGTCCCCGAACGAACGGATGAGTTCTGCGATATGCTCCTCTGCGTCGTGCAAACGAATGGTTACCTGCCCATCATGCTGCTCTGCACCGGAGATCCACGGGGCAGAGATCTCTGTTGCAATTCTCTCTGAATCCGGAGATGTGACGGTCACCACATCGCTGCCGACCCGTTTTTTCAGCTCTTCGGGGGTGTCCATTGCAATGATCGTCCCGCGATCAATGATGGCGATGCGGTCACAGAGCCGGTCGGCCTCGTCCATGTAGTGGGTGGTGAGGATGATGGTGATGCCCTTTGTGCGGTTCAGGGTCTGGATGTATGTCCAGAGATGGTTGCGGGTCTGGGGGTCAAGGCCCAGGGTCGGTTCATCCAGGAAGAGGACCGCCGGTTCATGCAGAAGTCCCCGGGCTATTTCAAGGCGGCGACGCATGCCGCCGGAGAAGGTCTTCACGAGGCTCTCTTTGCGGTCTTCCAGTTCAACCAGATGCAGGAGATCCTGGATTCGTTCTTCCCGGACCGCTTTGGGGATGCGGTAGAGCCTGCCGTGAAAATCCATGTTCTCCCATGCGGTCAGTTCCTCGTCCAGGCTCTGGTCCTGGAAGACAATCCCGATGGATTTCCGTACGCCGTCCTGATCTTTTTGAATGTCAATACCATTGACCAAGGCCGTGCCGGACGTCGGTTCAAGGAGGGTGGAGAGCATGGAGATGGTCGTGGTCTTGCCGGCACCGTTCGGGCCTAAGAGACCGAATATTTCTCCTTTTCTGATATCAAAGGATATCGCATCGACAGCCGTGAAGTCCCCGAACCGTTTGGTGAGTTGCTCCACATGAATCGCGGTCATCTGTCCTCCTCCAGCTTCCGGAGAGCAATGATGCAGGTGTCAAGGATCTCCGATGCCGCATCCTGTTTTTCATCCGGCAGGTCGCGGACAGACTCCCGTATCTCCCAGATCTTTTCTGCGAGGGATGCAAATTCTTCCCCGAAGATCTCGGAATGGATGTTTCTCAGGAGCTGGAAGTTTTCTCGTGACTGGTGCCTGCTCTTCTTTATTTCCGCAAGGGTTGTCTCCCCTTCCTCTGTCAGGGCGTATATGGTCTTTGAGCGTGCTCCGGTCTCCTGCGGGGCGATGAGCCCTTCGTCTGCGAGGTGGCGGAGCATCGGGTAGAGTGTCCCTTTGCTCGGCACCCATTCCCCCCCGGTCATATCATCAATCTCCCTGAGGAGGTCATATCCCGTTTTTGGTTCGCAGTGCAGGGAATGCAGGACATACAGGGTTATCAGAGTCCGTGTATGGCCGTTATGGGTGGAAAATTTCAGAATGCCTCTCATAGTATGATCACATTTTCTCCGGATGGTGCTTTGAAGAACCGTTCTATGTTGAACTGTTCGATTACGTACTATGGGAGATGGCTACTTAAGAATATGGATAGTAGCAGGAGCGTTCCCGCAGTCAGCATGATGATGAAGAAGAGGCGGGACGGGAGCATTACAGAGCAGAGCTACGGAATTCTGGAAAAAGAGTGCTTAAATTGTGCTTTTTTCAGGAGTTTCCGGGATTATCCGGGTCCCCTGTCTGGCCTCCGGGTTCAGTCCGGCCTGAATTCTTCCATGATGTATTTTCCCCAGGCAGTGCTGATCTTCTGCCGGGCCTCTCTCAGGTCACCGGATATCGCAGACCGCTGAAGAGCAATCGTACGCGGGTGCGGGTATTTCAGGAGACGGTCATCACTTCCGGTGATATGGTAGTGATAAAATCCGGTCATATAAATTGTTGTATACCCGATGATTCCCTTCATCCGGCGTGCAGAGGTGAAGACTGTGGTGCGGCGATCATAGATGCACCGGGCACCGGCATCAGCAAGGCGTAAGGAGAGATCATAATCCTCTAGGATTGATATGTCCCGGTGGCCGCCTGCCCTGAGATATACCTCTTTTGTTACTGCAAAATTTGATCCGATCAGCCAGTAAAACCCAAACTGGTGCAGCAGCAGATAATTCTGCCGCCATCCACGGATGATGCACGAACGGATGGTCCGGTTATAAAATCTGACCGGCCCTGTGCAGACGTCATATCCGCCGGTCATGAGATTTTCCCGGATTGTTTCCAGCCAGTCAGGTGGCTGACGGGTATCTGCGTCCGTGAAGACAAGGATATTCCCGTTTGCCGCCTCGGCCCCGTCTCCGCGGGCACCGCCAATGCCTGCCCGTTTCTGAGAGATCACCTGGTTTGCGAGGGTTGCAGCTATTTCACGGGTGTTATCTGAAGAACCCCCGTCGACAACGATTATTTCATACATCTCACGCGGGATGCTCTGGGCTGTAAGTGATTCCAGACAGTTGCGGATGGTCTCCTCTTCATTGAGTGCGGGAATGATTACTGATATCATGCGGTTCACCGGATACGGGAGATGCGGTTATTCATGAGCAGACGGCAGCCTCTTCCGGCCGCTGGCACCAGGCATTCCCGGCAGCTGTAGAGCGGATAGGCGATAAGGAAAATCAATACAACGGCGTTTATGGCAATATCTACCGCAAACCACCATGCCATCAGTTCAAGCGCTACAACGGAGAGCAGAGCAGTGATGCCCATGAGGAGCACTCCGTTTCTGAGACCTATGCCGACAACCGTGGTGTATGTGGTGCCCAGATCTTCATGATAGTCCAGGATCTCGTGTGCAATCAGTGCCTCACAGCAGATGAAGGTGCAGACCAGCGCCGATGCAGCAGGAAGAGAGATCAGTTGGGGAACTGCGCCTCCGGCAAGGGCATACCCTGCAAGAAACGGCAGTCCCCCGAACATGAGGCCGTGGCAGATGATGTCTGCTGCGAACCGGTCCTTGAGCCGGGCGGGTGTTGCCGAATAGAGGGTCAGGGCAATCAGGCAGAGGAGGGTGAAGACGAATCCCGTGCCTGATATGGTGAGGGATAAGAGGAGCGGTATTCCTGCGAATACTGCACACATGCCGATGCTCTCCCCTTTTGACAGCACCCCGTCAGCTAACGGGTTTTTTCCCTGTTCTGCTTTCCCTGAATGGTTTTTGTCAATATCTGCGTCATACAGATTATTAATGACAAATCCATATCCGGTGACGAAGAAGAATAGTGCAAAGACCATGATGAGGTCGGATGAGATGCCTGCGGCGAGGCATGCTCCTGCAAGCGGAAAGAGCGGATAAAATTTGATCCAGTCTCCTGTGCGGAGCATTTTTCGGTATCCCTGTATTTTGTCCATTGTTGTATTGTTCCTGTATTTTTGTATGTGTCCGGTAGGTTACTGTCCGGTGTTATACCGGGAATTCTGCGGTTTCTTTTCGAAAAACCGGCTGTTGCGGGCAGATGTCTGCGGGGACTCACCGTATGACGTGGCATGTGTCCCATATACTGGTTCTGTCGGTTTCACTGCCTCTGTTCCATGCCGCACCACATTGACGCAACCGACTGTTCAATGGTCTCTTCGACGTCACTTTGCAGTTTGCCGAAGGTATGCAGGTGGATGAGCATAAAGTTCGGGTACCAGAAATTTGCCAGAAATACCTCTCTGTTAATTCCTTTCAGTATCCCGCGGGAGACTGCCTTCTGGTAGAGTTCGTCAAGGGCAGAAAACCGGATGAATCCTTCTTTTTGTGCCTTTTTCGTAATATTCGGGGAGGAGGCGAACTGTTCAAAGAAGAGGGTTTTTTTCGGGTTTTCAAACATCCAGTGAAGCACCTGTCGTTTGACATTTTTTATCTGATCTTCAACAGGGGTTTCCGGACGGATTGCCTCATCCACCGCATCAGCGAGTGCTCTGTGAATAGAGGTGTGAAGTGAATCAATCAGCTCTTCTTTTGTCCGGAAATACCGGAACAGGGTGCCTGCTGACACGCCGGCACGGTCTGATATCTGTTGTGTCGGTGTTGCATGAAACCCCTGCGTTGAAAAGAGATCAACCGCTGCCTCCATCAGGGCCTTCCGTTTTTTTTCTGATAAATGCCTGCTCAAACAACGCCTCCGTATTCTTGGTGCATTACTGTGGATTCAATAATATTTCCATCTCTAAGTTTAAATGAGTAACTACTCACTCATTGCATTTTCCCCTGATATTGGACCTATATGTGTAAAATTCAGCGAAGTCCGCGTTGTATCGCATTACCGGGAAGGGTGTTCAGGTCACTATGGGTCTGTCCGGATGCCGTGCATTTTCGGTGGTTTACTGTGCAGAAATTTCTGCACGCATGCAGTATGCAGCCCCCAGTCCGGGTGTTTGTTCCGGACATCCTCATTTTTTCCGTAGATGGTTCTTTTTGTAAAACCGGGCGTTCTGATCGACGGAAATGATAAATATTACAGGGATGTATGGATGGTGCAGGCACGGCAGATGTGCCAATGGGGGAAAATAAATGGTGTATACCTATTATAATCCAAAAGTCGCCCTGATGGGGGCAGGGTGCGTGAAAGAGATTGGAAACCAGGCGAGAGAGATTGGGGGGACAAAGGCCCTCGTTGTATGCGGGGTTTCAAAACACGGTGAAAAACTGGGAAAAGAGATTGCGGCACTTCTGAAGGATTCCAATGTCGCATCTGCTGTCTATGCGGGGGCAGAACCCAATCCCACAGATACAAGCGTGCATAACGGTGCAGAGATGTATGCACGTGAATCGTGTGACATGGTTGTGGCCGTTGGCGGTGGCAGCCCGATGGACTGTGCGAAAGGCATTGGGATTATCGCAACCAATGGTGGGAAAATAAGTGACTACGAAGGTGCAGGGCATAACCTGAAACCCCTTCCGCCGCTGATCACAGTTAACACCACTGCAGGAACAGCAAGTGAGATGACCAGTTTTGCCGTCATCACCGACACAGGCCGGCACATAAAAATGGCACTGATTGACTGGAGACTTACCCCTGATGTGGCCATCAATGATCCTGAACTGATGGTCAGTATGCCTCCGGCTCTTACTGCGGCAACAGGCATGGATGCACTGACGCACTCTGTGGAGGCGTTTGTGTCGACGATTGCGACGCCGGTTACTGATGCGGCGGCACTGAAGTCCATTGAACTGATTGCTGAGTACCTGCCAAAGGCGGTGAATGACGGTACAAACATTGAGGCCCGTGAGATGATGGCGTATGCCGAGTACCTCGCAGGCATCGCCTTTAATAATGCAAGCCTTGGGTATGTGCATGCGATGGCACACCAGCTTGGCGGGTTCTACAACCTGCCGCACGGTGTCTGCAATGCGATTCTTCTGCCGCATGTGCAGGCATTCAACAAAGAGGCTGTACCGGAACGGTTTGTGCCCATTGCACAGGCCATGGGGGTGGATGTGTCAAAGATGAGCACGGATGAAGCAGCCGGAGCGGCCATTGATGCTATTAAAGCTCTCGCGGCAGATATCGGCATTCCGTCCGGCCTCGCTGAAATCGGGGCAAAGGAAGAGGACTTTCCGGTGCTTGCAGAGAATGCCATGAAGGATGTCTGCGGCATGACCAATCCGAGAGAGGCGGACCTGGACGAGATCATTGCCATCTACAAGAGTGCAATGTGACCTGTCCGGGGGTCACCCGCTCTTTTTTTTGATCGGTGTGCACCTTCCGGTAGTGAACTAATTAAATGAGGGTTTGGTTCAGCGCTCTGTATCGATACGCTGAGTAGGTCCGGGGAGAAAAAGGGACTGCACGAATGATACCCTAGGTATCAGCGGGGAAAGGGGGATTATGTAAATCGTCTGATATCCGGTCTTTGGCCTGTACATTCAAAGTCGACGTATCCCTTATATGGGTTGGTGTGAATCAGGCGCACAATGACTTTTTGGCCCACTTTCAGGCACTCTTCGCCCCGCATGACTCTGCCCTCTGCAGGCGGGGAAATTAGCCTGACGTAGGTGCCTTTCTCCGAGGCACCGGTGACAAACCCCTCGAATATCTCCCCCACTCTGTCCTGGAGGAGCACTGCCGCTGCTGCTTTGCGCATGAACCGCTCGACTTTCTTGGACCCTTTTTCCCGGTCAGAGAGCCAGGCGGCCTCTTCTTCAAGGTCTTCGTATGTATACGGGCAGTGTCTCTTGTCAATGGCCGATTTTATCAGCCGCTGGATGATGAGGTCTGCATAGCGCCGGTTGGGTGCGGTGGAGTGCGTATAGTCAGTGACCGCAAGGGCAAAGTGGCCAACAGGTTCTCTGTGGGGGTCGCGGGCGATGTATTCTCCCGGCCCCATCAGTTTCACAATGGTCAGGGAGAGGTCAGGAAAAGTCTCCGGGCTTCTTTCACGTTCACTATCAAGGAACCGGGAGAGGGCTTTTGCATCCGGCCTTTTTGGCAGTTTCCAGCCGTATTCCGTTGCGGTATCAACGATTTCATTCCAGTATTTCGGTGTGACGACAACCCGTTCGATCATGGGTAACCTGGCATCCTCCAGGAATGCAACCGTTGTCCCGTTGGCAGCGACCATGAACTCCTCAATCACCTGCCGTGCCAGATCCTGGCGCTGGACCACCAGATCCCTGACCAGACCTTCTTCAACCACCGGCTCTGCCTCGATGGTTCGGAGGTCGAGGGCACCATGCTTCATGCGGTAGCGTCTCAGGCGCTGTGCCGCCTCATGCTGCAGACGGAGCTGCGCTTCGAGTCCCGGTAGATCACTGACCGATGAAGGGATTTCATGGGTTCCTTCCAGCCACTCCCCGACCTCTTCGTATATGAGTTTGGCCTTGTTTGCGACAATGGCCCGGTAGAGACTCCCGTGACGGGTGCTTCCGTCCGGGAGAACGGTGTATTCGATGACGACTGCCTGGCAGTCCTGTCCCGGCAGAAGGGAGGTGATACCTTTGGAGAGCCGGTCGGGGAGCATGGGAAAAGTAACAATGCCGGTATAGACCGATGTGCCGTTATATGCGGCATACCGGTCGGCATGAGAATGGTAGGGGACGTATGAATCGACGTCAGCGATGGCGACTTTCACATACACCTCGCCGTCTTTCCCCTCTTCACAGTATTCAATCTGGTCGAGGTCCATGGAGTCATAATTGTCTATAGACGACCAGAGGAGAGAACGGAGGTCACGGGCATTCTCCCTCTCCTCCCGGAATCGCGGTTTGATGACATTGACTTCGCGAAGGACAGACCGGGGGAATTCCGGGTAAAACCCGAATCTCTCCATTGCATCCAGAGCGATGGCGACGAGGTCAACGTAGTGACGTCTGTTCATGCTGATCTGGTATCATGCCCTTCATGACTTAAATATATCTGGGCACCCTGGCATGCTCCCTTCTGGTGCCGGTTGCTTTTAAAAAGAGATTTTTGTATGGCAGCGATGGATGAATATTCCTGTATCCGGGTAACACACAGCTGCCTGAAATTATTTCAAAAACAGATGAATTATCCTGATTGGTGCTATGCCCCCGCACCTCTCTTTTTATTCTGTCCTCCGGTGTGTGTCATCCCGGTAGTAAGGTTGTATCAGTGGACTGAGTGATATATACCGTGTATACATAGGTTCAGCACTCAGGATAATCCACTGCATGAATGGCTGATGACGTATATGCCAATGGCACGTACGCCACCCGGATTATGGTTATTTCTTTGTCTGGGTGGTTGGATGGGCTTTTTCAATATGAAGGGTCTTTCCTTCGAATTCCCTTCCGGATAAGGATTTCTGTGCCAGTTCGGCTTGTTCCAGTGTCGCAAAGGTGACAAAACCCGATCCCCTGCCACGGATGATTTGAACCTCTTTGATTTCTCCGAACCCGGTAAAGAGATCTCTGAGATCCCGTGCCGTCATTGAATGCTTTATGTTTGAAACGTAGAGTTTGTGGCTTACCATCTGTTTTTTCTCCCTGAATTGCAGGTTTAATCTGCGTATTCACCAATGAATGTTTTGGTACGGTGGTGCTTCTGTGCCACGCTCCGAAAGAGATTGCACCGGCAGGCACGTTCATCATTATGGCAACGCACATGTTCTCTGATATCGTCCCGGAGGCCTCTCTGATTATTTTCTCATTAAGGGCGGTCGGTTCTGCGGTGACGGGCCGAAGGCTGAGATGCTCTCTTCTGGTGTCTGCATCTCTCTTCCCACCATCCGCTACGCTGTCTCCCCAAGGTAGGCAGATCATGCCTGCGAAGTTAAGCAGACTGCCTCAGCACTCAGGGTAACGTCCTGTGTGACTGATGACGCCTGCGCCACTCTGTGATTATGGTTTTCTTTCGTTCTGATAGATGGGACGGGCGTCTTCCACGCGGAGGGTCCGCCCTTCAAATTCCTTTCCGGCCATCGCTTTCCGTGCCTCTTCGGCCTCTTCAAGTGTCGCATAAGCGACAAACCCGAATCCCCTGTCACGGATGATTTTAACAGATGTGAGTTTGCCGAACCCGGAAAATACCTCTCTGAGATTTTCTTCAGTCATTGAATGATTGATGTTCCCAACGTATAGTTTGTGACTTTCCATGTATACTCCCCCGAATAGCAGGTGTGATCTGCGTAATCCCAAATGAATGTTTGGGTGAAATGGGCTTTCGTTCCGGCTGATGTATTCATGAATGCCGGGAATAGTGTCTCCGGGCGTGCTCATCTTTCCCCGCTCCTGGAGTTTCGTGATGTGTGACCGAAATGAAGAGTTCAAAGAAGCTCCCTGATTCCCTGACGCGACCGGCTACTGACATTGTCGCGGGGGCCGCTTACGTTTTTGGTTCCTCCCTCTGTTACTCCCGCTATTCCTCCCGCTATTCCTCCTTCGGTTCCCAGATGGGGATGCCCGCGTAGGTGATCATTCTGATGCGGTGATACGGGATGGGTTTCGTTCCTTCGGTGGTCACCACTTCAAAATAGTATCTGTCAAGGGCTTTGATGTATTTTCCTTCCGCCGTTGACCGGTCATTCGGGGCCCCGCGGTCAATGTATTCCACCGCGGCTTTGTTGATGTCAAACTCCGGGTCATGCCAGATGCGGAGGAGAAGGGCATGGGTGGTACGCATGAAGGGTGATAGGGGCGGTGCTGGTATTTCAGGTTTGCCGGGCAGGTGAGATGATGGCGAATATTTCCTGAATGAGTGGATGCAGAGTATTTCGTCATACTGATTCTGAAATTGTATCTATTTTTAACCCATAATGATGATTTTTTGCCATAATTTGTAAATAATAATTAAAAATTCATCACAATTAATATGAAAAATTATAAATTACGTATGTGAGTAATGTTAAATGCATAGTTAATGATCAAACTTACACGGGGATTGTGATGAACATGGACAGTATATTAAAAAAGAGAATTATTCCGGCAGTAATCCTGATTATTGGATTGATACTCCTGCCGGTTATGGGAGTATCCCTTGTTGAAAGGGACGTTTCTGTTTTGGATAATACCGCAACAATCAAATTCAGTGTTGATGCAGAAGAGCCCTTTTCAGTTGGAATAGTAGAGACCGTTCCCGAAGGCTGGAATTTTGCAGATAATGACAATTCAGTCTCTTCGTCGAAAAACGTTCAGATTGATCGCAAAAACAATCAGATTGCATTTTTCCTCTCAAATGAAGAATCCGTTTCATACCAGTTAACCGGAACAGGAGATGGTAAAACCGGTTTTAAAACAGAATGGGTCGATCTTCTCTACCTTACCCCTGAAACCAGCGAAGGAACAGAGAGATGGATAACACTCGGGGGAAATCCCGTTGCAGAAGATAATGAACATTCCGATCTGGATGCAAAGGCAACCCCCGGGTTTGGCATTTTTGCGGCGGTTATTGCTTTCATCGCCACAGGACTGGCACTAATTGCAGTAAACAGAAAGGAGGCCTGAAACCGATGAAAATTACCGGAAAATTAATACTGACACTCTTCTCTCTGTTTGCTTTCGTATGTGCCCCGGCAATTGCGGCAGAATCCCTGCCTCTCGGGTCAGACGGGGAGATTACGGAATCAATGGTCTCTGATGCAGTATGCGGGTATATGCTTGGAAACAATGAGCTGACACTTGATGAGGTATCCGATGCTGCATATGTCTACACCGTCTGGAACGGAAAACCCCATACCGTTACGGATATGGACGGGAGGACAATGACGTTTTACCGTCCGATTGAGAGAATAATAACCACAAACCCGGATAATACACGCCTTTTAATCGCTTACGGGGATGGCGATCTGCTTGTTGGATCAGATGAATGTAGTGTTGGATCACGCTGTGTGTGTCCGATGACCACCGGGGATGAAATTTATTGTGAAGAGTGCTGGGACAGCTGCACAGCAGGCGGACTCAATAATGTCCCCCAGACAAGCACAAGGTACGAGGTCAATTACGAATATATGGTATCCCTAAAACCTGACATCATCTTTGAAGCAGATTTCTGGAAAAATCGTGCAGAAGATATGGTGGAGAAGGTAGGTGTACCTGTCTTTGTCGCCGGAACGGACTTTAACTATGATAAAATGAAAGAGCACCTGATATCTGTCGGCAATGCTCTTTCAAAGGATAAAGAGGCAGAAGAACTTGCGGAATTTATGGATGAAAAGATGGAGATGATCACATCCGTAACAGACAACATTCCTGAAGAAGAGAAGCCTACTGTATACTTTGCCCCAAGAGGAGCAAAGAAGGGCTTTTATGATGCAAAAGAGGGCAGGGACTTTACAAGAACCTACAATATTTATGACCCGATGACTCTTGTGGGCGGAATTAATGTTGCAAAGGACTGTGCAGACGGTAATGTGAACGTTGCAGTTGAACAGATTATTGCCTGGAATCCGGATGTTATACTCATCTCATGTTCTGATCCGGAAGATGCAGGTGTTCAGTTCATTCTTGATGCACCGGAATTACAGTCAATTACGGCAGTAAAAGAGGGAAGAGTCTATAATGTATTCTATCCGCACTGCCGTGGTCGTCCGTCCGATATCAACCTCATCAATACCATCTATATCGCAAAGATACTCTACCCTGACAAATTTGCCCACATAAATATAGAAGCTGAAGGAAATGAGATTGAAGAGGCCTTCCTTGGCGTAGACGGGGTTTATACCGCATACTCTGAATATCTCAAATTCCCGGTGGAGCAGGAAATATGATGGATATTGTTGACTATAACCGGATATGGAGGATATTCAGAAAAAAACATACCAATCCTTCATTTAACTGGGACAAACGGGCGGCGTCATTTAATAAAGTGGTGTCAGGAACATCAGCCGAAGTTGAAAAAACGGTCCAGTCACTTGGGCTTTTGCCCACCGATACCGTTCTTGACATGGGAGCGGGCACAGGCAGATATGCAGTCTCTCTGGCACAAAATGCCGCCCATGTAACCGCACTTGAACCTTCAAAGGGAATGCTTGCCTTTTTTGAAGAGAATATGACGAATGCAGGAATGGTAAATTATTCCGTAGTAAATAAAACATTTGAGGATACTGAAATTGGCACTGACATCCCGGTGCATGATGTTGTATTTGCATCAAATTCGCTCGGGTTTGATGATCTAAGAGCCGGTCTTGAGAAACTGGACTCGGCAGCAAAGAAATGTGTTCACATCCTCTGGTTTGCCGGGCCTGCACGCCACATACCTGATCCTGAACTGATGAAGAGGCTTGGCACTGATATGTCTGACACTGCAGCGCCTGATTACATCATTATTGCAAATGTCCTTCACCAGATGGGAATTTATGCAAATGTTTCGGTTGAAAAAACGGTCCAAAACCAGACCTACGATTCAACAGATGATGCGGCGGATTTCTGGATCGAGAGAGGCAATTACACGGATGACATGCAGGATGTCATCAGGGAATATATGGAAGATACCCTGACTTCGGATGAAAACGGCAGATTCCTGTCACAGAGAAGCTATCACGCTGCGAGGATCTGGTGGGAGAAGGAGGATGCCCGGTAATGAGTTCGGAGTACGAACCAGTATCCGAACATGCAAAAAAACACCGGACGGAGCGCAAGAAAAAGCTTGAGGAGGTCCAGAAGGAGCATAAAAGGCTCCAGGGAAGAAAGGTCACCTTCCTTGCCGGAATTGTGGGTGCGATATTTATTGGAATCGGATTTATCATCACCATCGGGCCCCTTGATATATCTTTTTTTCAGGTTTATGAGACGCTCTTTGCAAAGGTAATTCCGTCATTTTTCAATATGGATGGGATGTATGAACAGATTGTCTGGAATATCCGGTTACCAAGAATAATCGGTGGAGTATTTGCCGGATTCGGTTTTGGTATCTGTGGATGTGTCATGCAGGCGGTACTGAAGAACCCGCTTGCAAGCCCGTTTACCCTCGGTATTTCTGCCGGGGCACATTTTGGCGTTGCTCTGGCTGCCGTCTTTGGCGTTGCCGTTATAGGCGGGGCATATCTGTTAATTGCCAATGCATTTCTGTTTGCCATGCTCTGCTCGCTGTTTATTGTGGCGCTTGCCGCACTGAAGGGTGCCACATCGGAGACGCTGATTCTTGCCGGAATTGCTGTTAATTATCTTTTTTCCGGGCTTTCGCAGCTCATGGCGTATTTCGCAAATGATGAACAGCTGCGTCTTATGACCACATGGGGTATGGGGGATCTCTCTGCATTCTCATGGAACAAGTTTCTGCTGTTTTTTGTGATTTTCGCGATATGCACCCCGCTTCTGATGTCAAAGGCACGGGACCTTAATCTGATGACAATCGGAGACGATTCCGCCAAAAGTCTTGGAGTTGATGCAGACCGGGTCAGGATGTTTACGATGATGATATCCTCATTTCTTGTTGCAACCATTGTATGTTTTACCGGAACGATCGGTTTTATCGGACTTGTGGCACCCCATATGGCACGAATGATCATTGGTGCGGATCACCGGATTTTAATCCCGGCATCAGGCATTCTCGGTGCCCTGCTTCTTATCGCCGCAGATGCGGTTGCGATGAACATCATCGGCCCGGTTGTAATCCCGACCGGAATTATGACTGCCCTGCTTGGTGTGCCGTTCTTCCTGTATCTGATTCTTAAAGGAAAGAGAAAGGAGTTCTGGCAATGAAGATCAAACTTTCTGTTAAGGAACTTGAATTCGCATATGATTCGGTGCCGGTTCTTTCCGGGCTTACGATGGATATCAGGGAGGGGTCGTTGGTTTCGGTACTCGGGCCAAATGGCTGTGGCAAATCAACATTTCTCAAATGTGTCAACCGGATACTGCAACCCCAGAATGGGTCGGTTAAGATTGATGATACATGCACGGGGGATTTATCAAGGCGCGAGCTTGCAAAGCGGATGTCCTATGTACCGCAGTCTTCGGTCAGGGTATTCCCACATACTGTTTTTGATGTGATCTTAATGGGCAGACGGCCACATCTTAGCTGGACCAGTTCGGGGGAGGATGAAGAGAGGGTCTGGGATGTCATTGATCTTCTCGGACTTGAGGAGATTGCCCTTTCATCCTTTAATGAACTGTCCGGTGGACAGCAGCAAAAGGCCCTCATCGGAAGGGCGCTTGTTCAGGAGACGAAACTGATGCTCCTTGATGAGCCTACTTCCAACCTTGATCTCTGGCACAAGATGGATGTAATGCGTATTGTCGAGGACCTGGTATCCCATGGCAAAATTACGGCGATGATGGCAGTTCATGATCTGAATATGGTGGCACGGTTCTCCCATGAGATTATTATGATGAAAAAGGGGCAGATCATCTCCTTTGGGAATCCCTGGGAGGTGTTAACCCCGGAGAATATTGCATCGGTGTATGGTGTCGAGGTGGAGATACGGGATTTGAATGGCGGTGACATTCCGCTTGTTGTTCCGTTAAGACAGATGAAGGATGACTGCTGTATGCCGGTTCCTCCGGATACGATTCCCGTTACGGTCGTTCACTGATTTACCCCTTATTTTATTGTCGGGATTTTCTTTTCATCTGGTCTTATTTTTAATGGGAAACGTTGGGAGACAAACATCCGGTATCTCCCGGATGTGTGTGTTGTCGGGTCGGACAATGTCGGATGTCTTCACAGAGCGAATGAAAAAATGGTGACGGTTCAGCCAATCAGTGCCTGAAGAGTGGATGGCTGACCTGTTACAATAAGAAGAAACCAACTCGCCGGGTGACAATCCGGTAGTGTCCGGGAACCTGTCCCCTCTCCGGAGACCTGAAGTGATTTTTATCTGCGGATCACAATTGTGTAAAAAACAATCTTTATCATGAATCGCAGGCAACTCATTTTGTTCAAAAATATTTGAATCAATCTGTGGTTTTCACATGACAATGGAACTTATCTATATCATCGCACTGATTCTGACTGGTATTGTGGTCGGGTTAGCAGGCGGATTGCTCGGTGTCGGCGGCTGTTTCATCATGATCCCGGTGCAGTACTGGGTTCTGACCTCAATGGGGTTAGACCCCGGGACAGCCATCCTGATTGCGTTCGGAACAAACCTGGCTGTTGTGCTGCCGACCGCCATATCTGGTGCATACGGGCACAACAAAAAGGGTGCTGTTGCCTGGAATGCCGCAGTGATCATGGGAATTGCCGGGTTTGCAGGAGCACTTGTTGGCGGATATATTGCCACTCTGATTCCGGGAGAATATCTGACGACCCTCTTTGGGCTTGTGATCCTTCTCAGTGCCATCCGGATGCTCACGGCGAAACCTCCTGCTGTGGATGCCAAACCGGTTGATGACGTGGTGACGTTCCTCATATGGGGTATCCCTCTGGGTCTTCTCTCCGGTATCATCGGCATCGGTGGTGGTGTCCTCCTGATCCCGGTGATGGTGCTTGCCCTACACTTTAAGATGCACACCGCTGTCGGGACATCAACGGCCCTCATGATCTTCACCGCCCTTGGGGGCACGATTGCCTATATCATCAATGGGTGGGGCGTTTCCGGACTGCCGGCATATTCACTTGGGTATGTCAACCTGCTCCAGTGGGCTCTCCTTGCCATCCCCAGCATTGCAATGGCACAGGTGGGAGTGCGGGTGGCCCACAAACTTCCTGCAAAACAGCTGAAATATGTCTTTATTGCGGTGATGATCTATATGGGCCTGAAGATGATGGGAGTCTTCACCTTCCTGGGCCTCCCTCTCTAATCTCGATTCCTCTTTTTTGTAATAGGTATGGATGGATTCGTAATTATCATCTGATTTATATAAATTGGGGGGCCATTGCTCAACATGAAGAAACAGGCATTCCTGATGGGGGCTGTCGTATGCATCATCCTTGTCTGCACCTTTTTTGCAGGGTGCACTGCACCGGACGATGGCCCGGTCAAAACCCCGGCTGAAACTCCGGTCGCCACACCTGTTACTACCCCTGTGGTCACCCCCGTTGCCGCGGGAAGCACCGCAGATGTTGTCGAAGCAAACACCCTCTTTGCGTATGATCTGTATCACACGCTCAGTAGTGACTACCAATATGTGGATCAAAACATCTTCTTCTCCCCCTACAGTATATCAACCACTCTTGCACTTACCTACGAAGGGGCGAAGGGGACAACCGCAGATGAAATTCGCTCGGTCTTTCATTTCCCGGTAAATGACACCGTTCGGCAGGATGGCTACGCGGGCCTTATTGCAGGCCTGAACAGCCCTGACGCTGCATATACTCTTCAGACGGCAAATGCACTCTGGGCAGAAAAAACCAATCCGTTCCTCCCGGCATATATTGAAACCGCAGAGCACTACTACGCAGTGGAGGTCAGGAACATGGACTTCACCTCTGCACCGGAAGCGTCCCGGCAGACAATCAACCGCTGGGTGGAAGACCAGACCGAAGACCGGATTAAAGACCTCATCCCTGCGGGGGCAATTGATTCCCTCACACAACTTGTGATCACAAACGCCGTCTACTTCAAGGGGACGTGGGTGCTGCAGTTTGATGAAAATAATACCCGCCCGGCGGAGTTCCGCAGCGAGGGGGGCGAGTATGTCACCGTGGATATGATGCAGAGAACGGATGAAGATGCCCGCTATGCCTACGCCGAGACAGCAGACCTGCAAATTCTCCGCATGCCGTATGAACACGAGAGTGGGAAGGCCCTCTCCATGCTGGTGCTCCTTCCGAAAGATGGTGAGATCACCACGGCGGAGGCTGCCCTTGGCACCACCGAGTTTGCGGATGCGGTGGCATCAATGGAAACAAAACAGGTAGAGGTATTCTTCCCGAAGTTCACCCTTGAGACCACCTATTCCCTGCCTGGCACCCTGAAAGCGATGGGGATGCCGACCGCGTTTGGGGATGGCGCTGACTTCTCCGGCATGGACGGCACCCGCGAACTCTACATCAGCGGTGTCATCCACAAGGCCTTTGTGGATGTCAACGAGGAGGGGACAGAGGCCGCCACCGCCACAGGAGTAGTCTTGGCGGGTAAGGGGATGATGGAGGAAGACCCGGTCCCGGTCTTCCGGGCGGATCATCCGTTCGTCTTTTTGATCACCGATGACGAAACCGGTATGCTGCTCTTCATGGGACGGGTTGCAGACCCGACGGTCTGATACCTGCAAACCTAATGGAAAAGAGGGGGAATATTCCCCGGAAGTCACAGAAATTCAGGTGAGGCCGGAAAAGGCCCCATCTACCATCTCTTTTTGGACTTTGGTCAGGTTTTTGGGAATAGTCACCACCACTTTCACCAGCAGGTCTCCCCGTCTGTCAGAACCCATATACGGCATCCCCTGTCCCCTGAGCCGGAAGAGCGTATGACTCTGTGTACCGGGGGGAATCGTCAGGAGTGCTGTTCCCGTGAGGGTCGGCACCGTCATCTCCCCGCCAAGAAGCGCTGTTCTCAGTCCGATGTTTGTCCTGCTCTGGAGATCTACGCCATGCCGCTCAAATGAGGGGTGCTCTGTCACATGGACAACGGCATACAGGTCACCTGGCGGGCCCTGCTTCATGCCCGGTTCACCTTCGCCTGCAATGCGCAGAAACTGGCCGTCTCTCACACCACGGGGAATGGATACTTCAATTCTCCTCGTTTTTCGTATCATTCCTCTTCCCTGGCAGGTCTCACAGGGCTTTCCGATGATCTTTCCGCGGCCGCCGCAGTCAGGGCACGGGGCGATGGTCATCACCTGCTGCCCGCCACTCTGCTGCACCCGGCGCAGTTCACCTGTCCCCCTGCATGTGGGACAGTCCCGCATAAATCCGGGTTGTCCGCCTGTGCCATGGCAGGTCATGCACTCGTAATCATGAGGCACTTCAACGGTGTTCTTTATGCCATAGAATGCGTCAGTAAGGGAGATACTGATGTCATACCTGAGATCGGCCCCTGCCCGGCTTCGCGCACTCTCTCTTCTCCCGGAAAAGACGTCAAAGATATCACCCAGACCAAAGTCCCGGAAGAGATCATCATAACCGGGGGTCTTATAGCCCGCGAAGTCCTCAGGGGTGAACGCAGCGTGCCCCACCTGATCATACTCGGCTTTTTTCTGCGGGTCGCTCAGTACCCGGTAGGCTTCATTGATCTCCTTGAAATGTTCCTCTGCCTCTTTGCTGCCTTTATTGAGATCAGGGTGATATTTCCGCGCAAGCTGCCGGTACGATTTTTTTATATCATCCTGTGATGCATCCCGTCTGACGCCCAGCGTTTCATAGTAATCCTGTTTTCCCATACACTTGTAAAAAATGGTTATTCTTTGTCATGGACCTTAAAATCAGCATCCACGACATCTTCACCACCCTTTCCCTGTTCATTTCTCTCCTGCTGTTCACTGCCTTCAAAACCCTTCTCCGGCCCTGATGCCTGTGCCTGCTGCTGAGCGGACTGCTGGTATATGGCAGTGCCCGCCTCACTCAGAACGGTCTGGAGATGTTCGGTTTCTGATTTGATTTTATTGGTATCCTTCTCTTCCAGTGCTGCCTTCAGGGCCGTTATCGCTGCGTTCACTTTATCAGTCAGTTCGGGGTTCAGTTTATCCGCCAGTTCAGATAGGGTCTTTTCCGCGGTGTAGATCAGGGAATCGGCCGTGTTGCTGACCTCGACCTCTTCCTTTCGCTTGCGGTCCTCTTCTTCAAACTGTTCTGCCTCATTCACCATCTTATTGACATTGGTCTCCGACAGTTTTGTCGAGGCGGTGATCGTCATCTTCTGCTCCTTGCCTGTCCCGAGGTCCTTTGCGGAGACATTGAGGATGCCTGATGTGTCGATATCAAAGCTGACTTCTATCTGGGGGATGCCCCGTGGTGCAGGTGGGATGCCGACGAGATTGAACTGCCCGAGGCTCACATTGTCGGCTGCCATGGGCCGTTCGCCCTGGAGTACATGCACCGTGACTGAGGTCTGGAGATCTGCTGCGGTGGTAAAGATCTGGCTTTTTTTGGTGGGAATGGTGGTATTTTTCTCAATCAGCTCGGTCCGTACGCCGCCCAGGGTTTCGATGCCGAGCGTCAGGGGCGTTACGTCCAGGAGAACCATGTCTGTTATTTCGCCTGCGAGAATCGCTCCCTGAATTGCTGCTCCTATGGCGACACATTCCATCGGGTCGATCCCGCGTTCCGCTTTTCTCCCGATATGGTCCTCAATAAATTTCAGCACAACCGGCATTCTCGTCGGTCCGCCGACAAGGATGACCTTCTGGATGTC
>NZ_JAAAWJ010000030.1 GCF_009914725.1 Methanogenium sp. MK-MG | reverse complement strand
GTCCGTAGCGGTGGACAATCTTCTTCTCTGCGAGGAGATGATCTCCGAGGGCATCCATCACGTCCCGGTCGGCATCCTTCACAAATGTGCCTGCAAAGATACCGGCATCTGCGGTGTAGATACCTGCGTTGTCCACAGGGCAGAGGCTCTCAAGCCCCTCTTTCTGGCCCACGAGTGAGTCGTCCCAGCCGTGGCCCGGCGCCATGTGCACAAGACCGGTGTTCTCCATTGTGACAAAGTCGGCATAGACGACCCGGTGTTCCACATCCTTCTGGATGGGCACCTGCTCTTCCAGGGGTGAGCGGTAGTGCATGCCGATGAGGGCGTCGCCTGTGACCGTCTCAAGGACGGTGAAGTCCTGATAGCGGCCTTTCCTGAGCACCTCTTCCACAAGCGGCTCACCGATCCAGAGAATTTCTTCTCTGCCGTCTTTCACCGCCCTGACACGGGCATAGGTGAAGTCATCGCGGACGGCGACAGCCACATTGGCAGGCAGCGTCCATGGGGTGGTGGTCCAGATGACGAAGTATTCGTTCTTACGGTCCTGTACCGGGAACTTTACAAAGATGGACGGGTCTTTCTCGTCCCAGTACTCCACTTCAGAGTCGGCAATGGCCGTCTCACAGCGTGGGCAGAGGTTGACCACCCGGTAGCCGCGTTCAAGAAGGCCCTTCTCTTCCGCACGCTTCAGGGTCCACCATGCCGCCTCCACGTAGTCGGGGGTGATGGTCTGGTAGGGGTTTGTGAAGTCCATCCAGATGCCCAGGCTGCGGAACTGGTCGGACATGATCTCCTTGTGGGTGATGGCAAAGTCCTTACACTTCTCGATGAATTTGCCGATGCCGTAGGTCTCGATGTCCTTTTTGGAAGAAAAACCGAGTTCATGTTCCACCCTCACCTCGATGGGGAGGCCGTGCATGTCATAGCCTGCCCGGTCGATGACGTCGTAGCCCTGCATGCGGCGGAAGCGCAGAATCGAATCCTTGATTATTTTATTCCATGCAGTGCCGAGATGGATGTGGCCGGTAGTGTATGGGGGGCCGTCCACAAAAAACCAGGGGGGATTTCCTGCATGCTGCGCCTTGACCTGTGCGTAAATGTCGTCTGTATCCCAGAAGGAGCGGACTGTGGCCTCCACCTCCTCTGCGTTAAAACTGCTCGTGACCTCTCTCATACAATAATTCCTCTGACTATATGTCCTGAGATTTTGTATCTGCAGAAAGATAGGTATTTGTGTGGGTGTACATGTGTACGAGACATACAGGTGATGATGAGAGAATGGATGAGATGCACTCCCTTCAGCATGCAGTCATCGGTGCTGCATCCTGCGATGATGAGGAAGAACGCGTGGCAGAAGATGTGGGAAGACTGATTGCCAGAGCAGGGCAGCGGAGGATGTAGATGAAGATTGCCTTCATCCATTCTGCACTGGACCCGGCGGGTATCAATATCGCAGCCCATCTCGCCCCAAGAGTAGGTGCAGAAGGCTGTGACGGTGAGGAGTGCACCTGGGCGGGACACACCCTCAGGTTCATGACCGCACCGGGCCGCCTCATATATGAAGAACTGCTGGATGAACGGGCAAAAGCAGATCTCATCATTTTTCTCTCCCGTCATACCTCTAAAAACCCGGTACCTGCCCTGACCGTCCATGCCACCGGCAATTACGGCGATGCTGCGCTTGGTGGGGAGCCTCGCAGCCTGTCCCGTGCCGCCCCTGCATGGATGCATGCGGCCTTGTGTGCGCTTCTCCCCCGGGCCCCGGAGGGATTCCGCGTCTCCTATGAGGTGACGCATCACGGCCCGACCGGGCTTTTAACACCGTCGTTTTTCATCGAAATAGGGAGTACAGAGGCAGAATGGACCAACCCTGTCTGCGGGGCGGCGGTTGCTGAAGCCCTTGTGTGTGTCCTCACGGAGGGGCCGGGTGAGGTCATCCCTCTCATCGGCTTTGGAGGTAACCACTATGCGGCACGTGAGACCGATATTGCGCTTGCGGGCAGGGCGGCGTGGGGTCATATTGCCCATACGCGGGAAGTGGGCGGTATGGATGCCGCAATGATCCAACAGATGGCAGCGATGACCGGCGCTGAGGCGGCCTATATCGACCGAAAAGCCCTCTCAGGGGATGTTATGGGAAAAATATCCGTTCTTCTCTGTGAATGTGGCATTCCCAGGGTATCAGAGAGCGAACTGCGGATGATTGGGGCTATTCCTCTTTCGGTATATCTTCGGATGCGGGAGATGGTGCAGGCAGAAGCGCCCGGTGCTTCACTCAGGGTGATGGGTCTTTCCGGGGACGATAATCCTGTTTTGGTCCATATTCCTGTCAATCTTCTCCAGGAAGCTCTGAAACGGGATGAAACCGAATATCTCCGTTCTGTTTCCGGAAAGCCTGTAGTATTGGCGATATCTCCCCGGGGCGCACCTCTGCCGTTTGCCCTCACCTATGGCAGATATGAATATCAAATACTGCACCTTTTAATATCATCGTGCATCAAAATCTTAACCAACGATGGATCTGCCCACACCAGTGATGATGCCCTCATCATACGAAAGGTGAGTTTCGACCCGGAAAAAGCATGCACTCTGGGAGTTCCGAAAGGACCACTTTTCGGCAGGCTGGCAGCAGGACAGGTGATTGATATTGACGGCACAATAATTACGCCGGAGATGGTCTCTGTACGGACTGAAAGGGTGATCCACGTCCCGGGGTTGGAGAACTACTTATGAGATCAATCGTAGAAGAGGCAATTAAACGGACAAATGAGGAGTCCGGATATATCGTTGACGCGTCCAGCGAACGTGATCTGGAGCTTGAGGAGATCATCAAAGGACTCCAGACACGGATCGCGGTCATCGGGTGTGGCGGCGGCGGTTCGAACACGATGTCACGGATGACTGAAGAGGGTATCTACGGTGCGAACCTCGTTGCACTGAACACCGATGCCCAGCACCTGATCCGGACGAAGTCAGATACCAGAATTCTCATTGGCCGGAAGCGCACCCGCGGTCTTGGTGCCGGTTCTGTCCCGCAGGTCGGAGAAGAGGCTGCCCTTGAGAACATTGAGGAGATCAACCAGTCTATGACTGATTGCGATATGGTCTTCATCACTGCAGGGCTTGGCGGCGGCACCGGCACCGGATCTGCCCCCGTCGTTGCAAAAGCTGCCCGGGAGACCGGTGCGCTCACGATTGCAGTCGTGACACTCCCCTTCACCGCAGAAGGTGCCATCCGGATGGAAAACGCTGAAGCAGGCCTTGAACGCCTCCGTGACGTTGCAGACACTGTTATTGTCGTGCCGAATGACCGTCTCCTTGAAGTCGTTCCGCGCCTGCCCCTGCACGCAGCCTTTAAGGTCTCTGACGAAGTCTTAATGCGTGCAGTAAAAGGCATCACCGAGCTGATCACACAGCCCGGTCTGGTGAACCTTGACTTTGCCGATGTCCGGACCGTCATGGAGCGTGGCGGTGTGGCGATGATCGGTATGGGTGAGAGTGACAGTGACGACAAGGCCACAGACTCGGTAAAGAAAGCTCTGCGTTCACCGCTGCTCGATGTTGATATATCTGGTGCATCCGCTGCCCTCGTGAATGTGGTCGGCGGCCCTGATATGACGATGTCTGAGGCGGAAGGTGTGATCCAGGAGGTTTACGAGCGCATCGATCCGGAGGCACGGATCATATGGGGTGCCCAGATTGATCCCAGCATGCAGGGCAGGATGCGCACGATGCTTGTCGTGACAGGCGTGAACTCTCCACAGATATATGGGCGCAGCGAGATGTTCTCGTCAAAGAGAAACTCTACGGAGTTTGATATAGACTTCCTCAGGTGATGATGAATGGCTGATTTAAAAACAGTAAACGAAGAAATATTCAAGAAATACTGGCGTGTCCTGAAACTTGCACGGACACCCACTCGTGATGAATTTAATAAGATCGCAATCGTTGCCGCAATGGGTATCCTGATCATCGGAATGTTCGGGTTTATTGTATACGAAATTATGGCGTTTGCTACCCTGTGATGACAATGAGTAGTGAGTTCGGAAACAAGATTTACGCGCTCAAGACGACGGCCAACAAGGAGCGGAAAGTCGTGGATGACATCGTCAAGGTCCTTGAGGACCATGAGGAGTTTGTCATCACCGCGATTATGGCCCCGGACGAGGTGCGTGGATACGTCTTCATCGAGACCCCGGATGAGTATGCCCGGATGGAACAGCTGGTCCGCCTTATTCCTAATGCGCGTGCAGTGGTGAAAGGCGAGACTGAGTTCAGTGAGGTTGAACATTTCCTTGAGCCGAAACCGGCAGTGAGCGGTATCGACGAGGGCACAATTGTCGAGCTTATTGCAGGTCCTTTCAAGGGTGAAAAGGCAGTTGTCAAGCGTGTTGACACAGGAAAAGAAGAGGTTACCCTTGAACTGTATGAATCGATGGTGCCCATTCCCATTACTGTACGCGGGGACAATGTCCGC
Organism: Methanogenium sp. MK-MG; assembly: GCF_009914725.1. Lineage (GTDB taxonomy): Archaea > Halobacteriota > Methanomicrobia > Methanomicrobiales > Methanomicrobiaceae > Methanogenium. The sequence goes on along the minus strand of NZ_JAAAWJ010000030.1, from coordinate 16,070 downwards.
GTCATCGAGAAGGCACCTGAAGATTAAACTCTTCTCATATTTTTCGGGCATGTCCGTAGTTTTAAGTGGTAGTATGCAGACCTGTACTGACCCACGCCAAGTGTTACCTGTCTACAGGTGGCATTGAGGTTTGGTGATATTACAATGGGAGAAGTAGTCGAGGTATTGGTACCCGGCGGAAAGGCAACGGCCGGCCCTCCATTAGGGCCTGCCCTGGGACCTCTCGGAATAAATGTGAAGGCGGTTGTTGATGAGATCAACGCCAAGACGTCTGAATTTAACGGTATGCAGGTTCCTGTAATCGTTGAAGTCGACGACAAGAAGAACTTCACAGTTTCCGTAGGTGTCCCTCCCACCACTGCCCTCATCATGAAGGAGGTTGGTCTGGCAAAGGGTTCTGGAGAACCCAATGTCCAGAAGGTAGGAGATCTTCCGCTCGAGGCTGCTGTTCGCATTGCCCGTATGAAGGCAGACGACATGATATCATACGACCTGAAAAACCGCGTAAAAGAGGTTATCGGGACGTGTGTGAGTGTCGGTGTCACGGTTGAAGGGATGGATCCAAAGGAGATCTTTCCGAAGATCAATGCAGGCGAATACGACAGCATTCTCAGTGAATAGACTATGAAAACCTATAGAAGATCCGGATTCCGGGTCGTTGAACTATGGAGAAAATGAATGGTTGATAGGGTCCAGATTCTGGATGCCGTGAAAGCGGCAATGGAGGCAGCGCCTGAACGTAAGTTCCAGGAGAGCATTGAAATTTCAGTGAATCTCCGGAATATCGACATGTCGCAGCCAAAAAACCGTATTGATGAGACGATGATTCTTCCACAGGGCACAGGTCAGCCACAAAAGATCTGTGTGCTTGGGAAAGGAGATATCACCACTCAGGCGAAAGCTGCAGGTGTAGACCTCATCATCGGACCTGAAGAGATCGAGCGTCTGGGAGGAGAGCCCCGTGAAGCCCGCTTATTTGCGGATCAGTACCGGTTCTTCCTTGCAGAGACCGCTGTCATGCCGCTTGTCGGTCGCTGGCTCGGTACGCGCCTCGGTCCCCGCGGTAAGATGCCCACCCCTGTTCCGCCAACGATGGATGTCGGCCCTGCGGTCGAACGTCTGCGCAAATCTGTTAAGTTCCGTTCAAAGGACAAGACCACCTTCCACGTGAAGGTCGGTAGTGCCGGTATGGACGCAGATGCGCTTGCAGAGAACATCGAAGCGGTACTGCACAGGGTTGAGGGATCACTGGAGAGCGGTGCAATGAATATCCGGTCAGTGTATGTAAAGACATCCATGGGTCCGGCAGTGAGGATTATATAATGGCATTATATACGACAAATCTGCCACAGTGGAAACAGGATGAAGTCGAGCAGATTGTCTCGCTTGCAGGGGAATACGCACTTACAGGTCTTGTAGACCTGCAGGGTATTCCTGCAAAACAGATGCAGGAGATGCGCCGGGACCTTCAGGGTAAGGCCGTCCTGCGTATGACGCGAAACACTCTCGTCGAGCACGCCTTTACAGTGATGGGTGAGCCAATTGATGGCATCACCACATACATTGACGGACATAGTGCACTGATCTACACGAACGACAACCCATTCCAGCTCTACCGGAAGCTCCAGCAGACGATGACCAAGATGGTAGCACGTCCGGGCGATATTGCGCCTGAGGACATTATCGTCGAGAAGGGACCCACCAGCTTTAAGCCGGGCCCCATCGTCGGAGTATTCCAGCAGGCAGGTCTTCCTGCCGCAATTGAGGGTGGGAAGGTTGTCATCCGCGAGAGGAAGGTCTTTATCAAAGCAGGTGAAGAGATCACTGCAAAGCAGGCTGAAGTCCTGTCTAAGCTTGATATCCGCCCAATTGATGTTGGTCTGAGTCTTCAGGTGGCCTTCTACGATGGCACATTCTTTGAGCCGTCCACGCTGGCAATCGATGAGACTGAATATTACAACAATGTGGTTCTCGCAGCCCAGCAGGCATTCAATCTTGGTGTCTTTGCAGCCTATCCGACTGCACAGACGATTGAGCCGATCATTGCAAAGGCCGCATCCGAGGCCCGCAGTCTTGGTGTTGAGGCCGCAATATACACGAATGACATTGTTGAACTGATTATCGGACGTGCATCACTTCAGGCAAAAGCTCTGAAAGGGATGACTGAATAATATCATAATTTGAGGTGAATACGAAATGGAATACATCTACGCAGCACTTGTTCTGCACAACGCAGGAAAAGACGTAACTGAGGAAGCTGTTACCGCAGTTCTGGTAGCAGCAGGCATTGAAGTTGAGGACTCCCGTGTAAAAGCACTCATCGCAGCACTCGATGGTGTTGACATTGAGGAGGCTGTCGCAAAGGCAGCAGCCGCACCAGTGGCAGCTGCAGCAGCACCTGCAGCAGCTGCAGCAGCAGCACCTGCAGAAGAAGAGGCAGAGGAAGAGGAAGCAGAGGACGAAGAGGGCGGCATGGCTGGCCTCGGCGCTCTCTTCGGCTAATCCTTTTTTCTTTTTCATTCAGCAATCGTTTATTGTTCTTTTTCTTTCTTGCTCCCTGATAATCTGCATAAATCGTGATCCATTTATGTGCTCACGTCTGATGGGTAATAATGTCACGTATCGGCCGTGGGTTTCAGTTATGTAAAGAGACCTTTGGTATACTCAGAAAAGACCGGGAGATGCTTCTCTTTCCGATTCTCTCGGGTGTCGTCACCCTGCTGGTGGTGGCAACGTTTCTCCTGCCGCTCTTTTTCTCGGGCTTTCTCGCTGATGTGGGTGCAGCCGGTGGTTCACCCCTTGGATATGTCCTCCTGTTTGTCTTCTACGTCGTGAGTTACTTCATCGTCATTTACTTCAACACAGCACTTGTCAGCTGTGCCCTGATACGTCTGGATGGCAGGGATCCGACATTCATGGACGGCATTCATGCCGCCTCTGCACGCATCGGAAAGATTCTCTCGTGGACGCTTATTGCGGCAACTGTGGGTCTCATCCTGCGGCTCATCCGCGGTGATGGGGACAATCTTCTCGCATCGCTTGCGTCAGCCCTTCTCGGGGCGGCCTGGTCGCTTGCCACATTCTTTGTGATACCGGTGATTGTGGTGGATGATCTGGGTGGATTTGCTGCGATTCAGCGGTCGTGGAAACTCTTTAAATCGACATGGGGTGAGACCGTGGTTGGTTCATTCTCGCTGGGTCTCATCTTTATTCCCGCAATCCTCCTGCTGCTTGCGGGTGTGGGCGTCGTTGTGTTGGGGTCATTTGAGGTGGGCCTTGTGATCGTCGCAGTGGCTTTTCTCCTCTGGGTGGTTTCAGCGGTTCTCTACGGGGCATTGCAGGGCATCTTTGTCGCCATCATGTACCGGTATGCGACCACCGGTGAGGTGCCGGATGCGATTGACCGGTCTCTTGTCGAGGGCGCCTTTGTGCCGAAGGGGTCGCGTCAGTGATCATCAGGAGTCTGGCTGCCTGCCCTGTCGGTGACGCACGGGATGGCACCCATCTCTGTGAACTGCTGCACCCCTCCCACTTCTCCGGCGTGGTGGATGCCCGCTTCAGTCTCGCCCATGCATATCTGGAGCAGGGGGAGACTTCATATCCGCACCGCCTTGTGAAGTCCCATGAGGTATACTACATCCTTGCCGGCAGCGGAATGATGCATATCGGGGATGAGGCAGCAAAGGTGCATGCCGGACAGGCAGTCTATATCCCGGCCGGTGCGGTGCAGCACATCGCAAATACCGGCGACGGGCGCCTCGTGTTTCTTGCAATCGTTGATCCGATGTGGACCGAATCGGATGACGAACGGGTGGTCTGAATCCGCCTCGCCTGGCCACCAGCGCCATGCTGATCTCCTGTATGGCACAACGACATACTATGAGGCGGGGTGCAGGTATTGCCGGACGGGGTGATCTTCCGGCTCTTTTCTTCCTCGTCATTTTCATATCTCTCTTTTCTGCAGGCATTCTTCCGGGTGTCTGCAGTGCGGTTCCTGCGGGTGACAATGCATCTGCTGAAGATCTGACGGCCACATTCTTTTACAGTGAGCACTGCATTGCCTGCACAAAGGCACTGCCGGTTGCAGACAGACTTGCGGCGGAGTATCCGTCGGTCACCTTTGTGAAATACAATGTCGGGAACAGCACGGAGAATGAGTCACTCTTCTTCTCTTTTGGCGAGGCGTATGGCAACCCGTATCCACGCTACCCGACGGTGTTTCTGAGTGACGGTTCGTTCTTTGAGGGGTATGGTGCTATCTCTGCCGATCTGCCTCTTCACCTTGCGTCCCCGACTGTGGTGCCTGCCGTGACAGGAGATTCTGTGGTTGCAGCGGTCACTGCCACAGATCCTGCATTGGATCCGGTCTCTTCTTCGTCTGCAAATCTCTCTGTGGTGCCGGCCTCATTTTCTCTCCCGCCGGTGGGGCTGGTCATCACAGCAGGTCTCATCGACGGCATCAATCCCTGTGCCGTGGCAGTCCTCATATTTCTCCTTCTCACCCTCGCAGGTGCAGGGGGGAGGATGCAGATGCTCCGGTTCGGGGCTGCCTATGTGGCGGGCATCTACCTGATCTACTTCATCGCCGGGTTTGGTCTCCTCACAGCGGTCCGCGTGACCGGGCTCTCATGGTATTTTTCCTGCGCCGCAGGGGTCATTGCTCTTCTCCTTGGGGTGGTGATGGTGGCGGATTCGTTCCGGCAGGATGGAGGGGGTTATCTCCGCATCTCCAGCTCCCGCCTCACTGTTGTCCGGCGGATTGCACTACGCGGGGGCGTCATATCCGCGTTCCTTGTGGGCGTCGTCGTCTCCCTTATTGAACTGCCCTGCACCGGGGGTGTCTATCTCGCCATCCTTGCGATGCTCGCCGGTTCAGAGGTCAGGGCAGCAACAGGACTTCTGGCCCTTTATAATCTGATGTTTGTTTTGCCGCTCCTGGTGATCATCACTGCCGCTGTCGCAGGTTTTCCCCCGGAACGGATGTCTGTGATGAGGCTGGACTACCGGCAGTTGCTCCGGCGGGCAGGTGGGTGCACACTGATTCTTCTTGGTGTGGCAGTTCTCATCTGGTTCTCTGTATAATAGGCAGGGGGGCATATGCTCAAATATGGGATCTCTTCCCTGCGGATATTCCCGGTGGTATGGTGTGGGCGGGGCGTCTTTTCAGGATAATATCTGCTGGGGTGATTCATGCGAACAGTTATAAATATAATCTGCATATTTTGTGAATGGATTTGATATGCAATAGGGCATGTCAATTTGCATATGATATGGCTGGCACAACGAACCACAGGAGTGGGTCTGCCAGTACAAAAGGGGGGATGATATGGACATGACAGAGATACCCGAGAAGATCCTCATAATGGATGACGAGGAGAATATCCGAACAATTACCTGTATTCTGCTTGAAAAGATGGGATACAATCCGATGGCAACTCCGGACGGCGAGACTACCGTCGAGGAATACCGCAGGGCATTCCTTGCAGGTGATCCGTATGATGCAGTGATTATGGATATTACTATCCCTGACGGCATGGGTGCAACTGAGGCAATTAAAAAGCTGAAGGCAATTGACCCGGATGTGCGTGCCATCGTCACCAGCGGATTTGTGTCGGAGATGAACTACGATGATTTTATCGGGCAGGGATTTTCAGGAGTACTGAGGAAACCATACCGTTCCGTACATCTTCGTGAGATCCTCGAGTCTGTAGCCGGACCCAAAAATTAGCCACGCAAACTATATTCCTGCTCATTTTCCGCTCTGTTTTAGGGCAGTACCGGCCCAGACACACTGTCCGTATGATATGCACCCGTCACCCTGGGGATATCTGGTATTGATGACATACTCATGGCCTGATGCCACGATGGTTTCACGAATGGCTGATTCTATTGCCCGGTTGTATGCCACACCGCCGCTCAGGGCAACTTTTTTATATCCTTTCTCTTCTGCAGCCATGACTGCGATCTCGGCAATACCTGTTGCAAGTGTTCGCTGGAAGGATGCCGCGATGTCCGCGGTCCGTTCGTGTTTCATCCGGGAGAACGCCTCCCTGAGGAGGGCAGAGGTGGAGAGAATGGTCCGTTCGTTGTCCTGGGTGAATTCGCGGTCCCAGAGGGAGGCAGTGCCCGGCACAGCAGTGGTCTCCAGCAGCTGTGCCGGTTCACCGTCAAAGGTGCGTTCCCGGCAGACACCGAGGAGTGCTGCCGCGGCATCCAGGACCCGGCCGGTGCTCGAGGAGAGGGTGACATTGAACCGTCGTTTTACCTGTTTCTCCAGGACAGCAAGGGCGGTGGCATCCCATTCGCGGGCCGCCAGGAGTGCTGCGATCTCCTCTTCGGGCAGAATACCGTAGAGCATGCGTTCGGGATATTTAGTGGCGAGGTCGCCCCCCGGCATCATCACCGGTTCAAGGTGGCCGACGCGGGTGAGACAGGGGACTGTGCCTGCAAAGATTTCTCCGCCCCAGACGGTTCCGTCCTCACCGTAGCCGACCCCGTCGATCGCGATACCAATGCACGGGTCGGTGGTGGCAGCGGCGATGTGTGCCTTGTGATGCTGCACCGGCATGAGGACAGCGCCGGTCTCCTCTGCCAGTTCGCGGGCATAGCGGGTGGAGAGGAACTGTGGGTGCAGGTCATGGGCGATCACATCGAATTTAGCGCCCAGCAGGTCTGCTGTCCTGTCCACCGTCTCTTTCAGGTATGCGAGCGTCGCCGGATTGCGCACATTGCCCACGTGGGGGGAGGTGATGCAGTAGCCTCCCTGGTAGATGGATATGTTTGCATTGAGCTCCGGGCCTGTGCCAAGTATGCAGGCATCTCCGAGTGCCTGTCTCTGCCGTTTCGGGGCGAGTCCGCGGGAGAGGCGGAGTATCCTGCCATCGCGCACGACAGAGTCATCGCACCGGTTCTGGATGACACGGTTGTGGGTGAGTATGTAGTCCACATGCCCGCTGAGTCTCTCACATGCCTCACGGGTATCGGTGATCATCGGGTATCCCGGTGGGTTGGCGCTTGTCATGACGAGCATCGGGTGGCTGAGCGATGCAAAGAGCAGGTGGTGAAGGGCGGTATAGGGGAGCATGCAGCCAATTGTATGCAGTTTGGATGTCTCCCTGAGGGCCTCCCTGTCTTTTTTTACCAGGACGACGATGGGGTGGGCGGGGCCGGTGAGGCACTCTTCTTCTGCCTCTGATACGATGGCCACCCGCTCGATCTCATCGCAGGTGGCCATGACTGCGAGGGGCTGTTCAGGCCGCCCGAGGGTGTTCTTCAGGCGTTCAACCACCTCTGCAGTGCAGGCGATATGGAATCCGCCCAGACCGCGGATGGCGACAACAGCACCTCCGTCCAGGAGGGATGCTGCGGTATGCAGTGGATCCCCGGGGACGACGGTGCCGTCCGGGCGCAAAAGTGAGAGTGCGGGCCCGCAGGCAGCACAGGCAATCGTCTGTGCATGGTGGCGGCGGGATGCGGGGTCTGTGTACTCGCCTTTGCATGTGCCGCACATGGGAAAGGGGTTCATCTGTGTACGTTCCCGGTCGTAGGGCAGACTGCGAATGATGCTGTAGCGGGGGCCGCAGTTCACACAGGAGGTGGCCCAGTAACCTTCGTACCTGCCGCCGGGGGTATATATGTCCCTGATGCACTCGTCACAGGTGGCAACATCTGCCGGGATGAAGCCGGAGAGGGTGCCTGCTGCACTCCCAAGGATCACAAATCCTGCCGGAACCGGTTCGTCAGAATCAGTTACTGTGACCGTGTCGATGTGCGAGAGTGGGGTGCCGAGGGATAGGCGGCGCATAAACTCGTTAAAATTGTTCCCTTCTGCCAGCACCACTACTTCGCTGCCGAGGTTACGGACCGTGCCCTGCATACCGAGGTCATGAGCGGTTTTATAAACAAATGGGCGGAATCCGACTCCCTGAACGATGCCTTTTATTGATATCTGCCCTCTGATTCGCATATTTGATGTCTGGATAATCTTTATTCATTTATACGTTTAATATTACATGGGTTTTTACTTTGACAGGGCATAATCGGATCGTTAATGATCCACTAGAATTAGTTCCGCTCATTGTTACTTTTAACAACTCAAATTTCAAAAGAGCCTATGACCTCCTCTCAAAACAATGGATGACTGAAGAAGAGATCTGTGCCGAGATCGGTACGGAATCCGTGGCAGAATGCCTCGGTCTTCTGAAGAAAGGAAACCTGATTGAGGAGCAGTGGCGGATGCCGAAGCCGGGGGAGCGGCCCTCTAAAGAATATAAAACAACATACAGCCGATTCAGGGCAGGATTTCAGTGTTCGATGGAGGATCTTGGTGACCTTCTCTATATCTCGACGTCCACAGATGAAGAACTACGAGGCATGGTTGACTGCCTTGAGCAGGATGTACGGTCCGGAATATCGTCATACAACGACCTCGCACGCAAATACAAAGTGAGTCCGGTCTACATCAAGGGGCTTGCAAAGCGGATGCCGAATCTTGATGTGAAAGGCCAGGGGCTGGTGCTGCTTGACGAGTCGCAGTGATGACCCATACTACACTGTACTGAAGAGTAAGCGTGAAGCAACACGCTTTCAGATCTTAGTGGAGATTGCCGCCCACCAGCCCTCCGTGCGCCAGCAGGAGATTGCCGCAAAGATGGGCGTCACACCGCAGGCAGTCAGTGAATACATTCGTGATCTGGTGGATGACGGATTTGTGAACTCAAACGGCAGAGGCCGCTACAATGTCACAAAGAAGGGTGTGGAGTGGGTAACGAACGCCGCTGAAACACTTGATACCTATCTTAAGTATGTGACGACGGATGTCATCCAGGATGTCTCAGTGTGGACTGCCATCGCCAGGGAGCCCCTGACAATGGGGGACCGGGTTGGTGTCTTTATGCAGGGAGGGCTCCTGTATGCCTCTAAAACTGAACAGACCGCGATGGGAGAGGTGACTCTTGCTGCCCAGCCCGGAGAGGATGTCGGGGTGACGAAGCTTTCCGGTATCATCGCACTCGAAGAGGGGACCATTCGTGTCTGCAAGGTCCCGCGTATCCAGCGTGGAGGGTCACGCAGCGTCTCTGCTGATCGCATCCTTGATGCTCTGGAAGGCATGGACTATATCGGTGCGGTAGGCCTTGAGGCGATGGTGCTCCTGAAGAGTGTCGGTGTCACTGAGGATGCCTTCTTTGGCGCCCGGGAAGGGGTGTTGGAAGCCTCATTTCATGGCATCAACTGTGCGATGGTCATCGTTGATGAGGAGTTCACCGGGTTCCTGAAACGGCTTGAGGGTGCAGGTCTCCCGTATGAGATCTGCGATTTGAGCATTTCATGAGTATTATTGTTCATCCCGGGCGGGGACCCTACCGCCTCTATTTTTATGACGGCCGGCGTGTGACAGGCAGCGGTGATCTGGAACTGTCGAAGACCGGCAAGGGCTGCCGTCCGAAAGAGTTCCGCTACCGCGATGCAGGCAGGCGCCAGCCACGGCATGTCCCCACAAAGGAGCTGATCCGGGAATTACGGGGGCAGAAGGTCTACCTTACGGGTGAGAATGAAGCGTTCCGGTCCATGTGCAGTGACCTGCAAATTCCTGTCGCCGTGATCCGGCTCTGCCGGACCTGTCTCTTAACCGATCGGGTGACTCCCCTGAAAACGAAGAATGCGGTGAAGTACGGGCGTGAGGAGATCTGCATGGGCTGTGCGAAGAATGAACTCCGCCGTGAGGCAGGCTATCTGGGGGGAATGGGTATGAAATCCATCGGCCATCTGGAGCATATGCTGGAGATGTACCGGGACCTTGACCGGGTCGTTGGCATGCTGCAGCCGGATACTGCAAAACCTGCACAGACGCTCTTCGACCGGCTCGAACCCCATGCTGTTCGTAAAACACAGCCCATTACAGCTCTCCCGCTTCCGAAGCAGTTTGTGGATGCATCCGGTGTAAATAACCTGATGCCGGTTCAGCAGCTCTGTGTCGATGCGGGTCTTTTGAAGGGCAAAGACCAGCTGGTGGTGGCTGCCACTGCAAGTGGCAAGACCTTCATCGGTGAGATGGCGGGGATGAAAAATCTCAGTGAGAGCCGGGGGAGTATGCTCTTTTTAGTCCCCCTCGTTGCGCTTGCAAACCAGAAATATCGCCGTTTTTCAGAACGCTATGGCGATTTTCTGAATATCTCACTTCTGACCGGTGTATCGAGAATTCACCTGCCGGGGACCGGTGTGAAGGCCCGGCGCAGCATGAAGTCTGATGTCATCGTCGGCACGTATGAGGGGGTGGATCATCACCTGCGGATGGGCAAACGCCTTGCAAAGGTGGGAACCGTTGTCATTGATGAAGTGCAGATGCTGGAGGACCCGGACCGGGGGCACCGGCTCGACGGTCTGATTGCCCGCCTGCGGCACGTCGCCCCGAAGGCTCAGTTCCTCTTTTTAAGTGCCACCATCGGCTCGCCGTCTGTTCTTGCAAAGAAACTGAGTGCTGACCTCGTCCGGTATGACGAACGGCCGGTGGGTCTTGAACGTCATCTCATCTTTACGGAACGCAAAGAGAAGATCGGGCTGATAAAAAAGATGGTCTCCGAGGAGTTCCGGAAGACCTCGTCCAAGGGATTTCACGGGCAGACGATTGTCTTCACCAATTCACGGGCGCGCTGTCATACGGTGGCAGACGCTATCGGGAATAAGGCGATGCCCTATCATGCCGGGCTCTCTTCCATGGAACGGCGTCAGGTGGAGAAGATGTTTGAGAAGGGGGAGATTGCCGCGGTGGTCACCACCGCCGCCCTTGCGGCAGGTGTGGACTTTCCGGCATCCCAGGTCATCTTTGACGCCCTTGCGATGGGTATCTCGTGGCTGAAGGTGCAGGAGTTCTGCCAGATGATGGGCCGCGCCGGCCGGCCGGATTTCCACGATCTGGGAAAAGTGGTCATACTCGCCGAACCGGGAGGAGTCTATTCACGGGAGTCCGGCGGCGGCACGGAGGAGGAGGTGGCGATTCGTCTCCTGAAGGGTGAGATGGAGGAGGTATCTCCGGTCTATGATATTGAAGGTTCATCCGAGGAGTATGTCGCAAATGCCGTAGTCTGCGGTGGTGAACACGAATGCCTGACAGATCTCTGCGGAACAATGGTCGGGGAACTCGAGGATGCCTGGCCCCTTCTGAAACAGGAAGGCTACATCCGCGAACGGAAAGGGAAGATAATCCTCTCTCCCCTGGGGCAGGTGATGGCCGAGCATTTCATCGGCATCGAACGTCTCTCCCGGATTCTCAGGATGGTCAGAAAGACGAAAGATCCCCTTGCGATTGTTGCTGAACTGGACTGCGTCGAGGATCAGGATGCGTGAGCGGGCGTCTGCCCATACCGGGCGGTGTGGGTAATCGTATCTTTTTTCTGCTGAATGCAAAGAATAAATTTCATTTTTTCGTGAGATAATAATTCATTTAAATAATGGTGCTGTAATCATTCAGCAGAAGTTACCGGATGAACCCGCCTTTTGTATGGGATATTTCCGGAACAGGAGTTTATAAGATGGATACAGCAAGTCGGATGAAGTGTATGGTCTGCGGGCATATCTATGACCCGGAGAAAGGTGACGAAGGGGTGTCTGCCGGGACAGCATTTGCTGATATCCCGGCGGAGTGGTGCTGCCCGGTCTGCGGTGCAGCGAAGGCAAAGTTCAGTGAGGTGAAATGAAGTATGGTCGTACGCGATATTCTTCCCGGCATAGAGGCAGTGGGTGTTATTGACTGGCACCGGATGGCATTTGATGACTTAATGGACCTCTCCGACGGGACGACATACAATGCCTATGTCGTCCGGGGAAGTGAGAAGACCGCACTCATCGACACGGTGGAAGCAGGGTTTGATGAGGAGTATGTGACAAACCTCATCCGGGCAAAGATTGATTCCGTAGACTATATCGTGGCCAACCATGCAGAACAGGATCATTCCGGTTCACTCCCGCTGCTGCTTGAACTGTTTCCCATGGCAGTCGTCGTCACAACGGAGAAGGGCAAAGAGCTGCTCTGTTCCCTGCTCTTAATTGAAGAGGAGCGCATCATGGTAGTGGAGGAGAATGACAGCCTCTCTCTCGGGGATAAGACCCTCGTCTTCTATCCGATGCCATGGGTGCACTGGCCGGAGACGATGGTGACCTGGGTGCCGGAAGACCGCATCCTCTTCTCCTGTGATCTCTTTGGTTCGCACCTTGCCACTTCAGACGTCTTCTCTGACGGCTCATGCCGGTTGCATGAGGCTGCGAAACGCTATTTTGCCGTTATCATGCAGCCCTTCCGGGGAAAGATCCGCGAGTATCTGGATGCGGTGGAGGCTCTCAGTCCCGCTATTATAGCACCGGGCCACGGGCCGGCATACCGTGACCCGGCAGAGATCCTCTCCCTCTACCGTGACTGGTCATCTGAAGAGGGCAAAAATCTCGTGGTCATCCCCTTTGTCTCCATGCATTCCAGTACTAAGTGGATGGTGGATCAGCTGGTGGATGCACTGATACAGCGGGGTATTCAGGTGCGTCCCTACGACCTTGGCACCGCATCACCGGGCATGATTGCAATGGATCTCATTGATGCCACGACCATTGTCATCGGTACACCGACGGTTCATTTCGGGCCGCACCCCAAAGCAGCGAATATTGCGTACCTCACCAATATCCTCAAACCGAAGGCACGGTATATGGCAGTCATCGGTTCATTTGGATGGGGAGGGAAGACGGTGCAGGCGCTTGGTGACATGATGCCGAAACTCAGCGCAGAGATGCTTGAGCCGGTATATGTCAAAGGAAAACCCGGCGAGCAGGAACTTGTCGCGGTAATCAGTCTGGCAGACGAAATCTATAAACGCCATCATGACAATCACCTCGTCTGAAAAGAGGTGGATATGATGGAGAAAAACCCTGTTTTTTACAAGTGCCCCGGATGCAGCGGCACGGTAATGGAAATGGATCCCGGCATGTGTATGTTATCATCTGAAGATACTCTCTCGGTCAGCTGTGCCGGCACCGGGATGGAGCTGCTCTCTGAACAGACGGCAGACTTTGCCACAGAGAAGCATGTGCCCATCGTTGAGAAGGTGGAGGGAGGGATAAAGGTCAGCGTCGGCTCAACACCCCATCCGATGACAGACGAACATTACATCATGTGGATCGGTGTGCAGGCCGGTGCTGATCTGATGATCCATTACCTGAAACCCGGCGACGCACCGGAGGCCTTCTTCCCCTGCCCGGATACGGACGTGAAGGCGTATGAGTGCTGCAATGTCCACAACCTCTGGGTCAACCGCTGAAGCGGATCCAATCTTCCCGCTTTTTGTAACCCAGTTGTACCTTCTGCGATAAAGGCAGAATCCTGCTGCGTGGTTCCGTAACAAAAGCATAATAGCTGCCCTCCTGCAATGTGTACATGCGTATGGACCGCCTTCACCAGTACCTGACACTGACCACGGATGTTGGCACAATTCTCCGGTATATCGGTGCAGGCACCTGTATTCCGCTTGTAGTTGCCCTCATATACCGGGAATTTGACATGCTCCTTCCGATGGCATCAGTACCGGTGGTTCTCATCTGTCTCGGGACGGTGCTCATCAGGCTTCCGGCAACAGAGCGGGAACCGCGTCTCTCCATGTCCCTCTTCTCGGTGGCTGCGATCTGGCTGATCTGTGCACTTGTGGGGGCGCTTCCCTTTGTCTTCGGTGCCGACATGCCCTACATTGACGGCTTCTTTGAGGCGATGTCGGGATGGACGGATACCGGGATGACGATGGCTCCTGATGTGGATGCACTGTCCCACACCCTCATCTTCTGGCGGACCCTGATGGAATGGTTCGGTGGTATTGGAATTGTGGCGTTCACGGTCGCCCTCTTAAACCGTTCCTCCGTATCCCGCCATCGTCTCTACAGTACAGAACGTATGGAGGGGCGCAGTGATGCCTTCATGCCGAGTGTGGTGGAGCAGGGGGCACAGATGTGGCGGATATATCTGATCCTCACCCTTGCAGGAGTGCTTTTGATACTCTGCTCCGGTGTGCCGCTCTGGGATGCTATAAATATTGCAATGACCGCGATATCGACCGGCGGGTTTACCATCCACTCCGGGGGCATCTCGTCATATGACAGCCGGCTCCTCGAACTGCTCATCATTCCCGTGATGATTGCAGGGGCACTTCCCTTTAAGATATATTATCTGATGTACCGGAAAAGGGAGGTGAGCCTGTTTAAAGATGAACAGGCACGCCTGCTCTTTTTGCTGATCCTTCTGGGGTTCGTCATCATTACAGCTGACCTGATCGTCTTTAACGGTCTGGACCAGGGGTCCGCACTTGTAAACGGTCTCTTTATGGCATCCGCGGCGGTCACATCCACCGGATTCCAGACAGCAGACCTGGTGGTATGGGAACCGGTCTCTGTCCTCTTTCTCACCATGCTTGTCTTCATCGGCGGGTCGTCCGGCAGTACATCGGGTGGTGTGAAACTCTCCCGTGTTTTGATTGGCCTGAAAGGTATCAAATGGTGGTTCAGGCGATCGTTTGTCAGCCCGAAGGCCATGATTCCTCTCCGCTACAATGGCAAAACGCTTCAGCGGGCAGAGGCTGAATTCCTTGTTTCGCGCAATATGCTCACGTTTATTCTCTTCATTCTGGCGATCCTGCTGGGCCTTGTCATCATCATGCACGTTGAACAGCCTGATATCGATACGACCCTTGTGATCTTCGATGTGGTCTCTGCCACCTGCAACAATGGCATCTCCACCGGTTTTGTGACGCCTGACCTGACCATCTGGTCAAAACTGGTTCTCATTCTCCAGATGTGGCTGGGAAGGCTCGAGGTGATGGCGGTGATGGTCTTCTTCATCGGCCTCATACGTGGGTTTGACTGGTGAGGTGAGATGCGGGCGGGGGAATCATTATTACCACAAAAGAACGTCTTACCCTGAGGATATGGGGAGGTGGAAGATAACAAATGGTCTGGCAATATTTCACAAAGGTCCGCTATCTGGTAACGATTGCGGCGGTTGCCTCCCTTATCGGCTCGGTGCTGATGTTTTTTATCGGTGTTGAAAAGACCATATCGGCATTTGTGTACTATTTCTACGGGCATGCGTATTTTGGTGAGGACGTTCTTCCCAAATACCTGACACCGGGTGATCTTGCAACGGTGTCACTGGCGCAGTCCCTCGACGTATTCCTCTTTGCTCTGGTGATGATGATCTTTGCCTACGGCATATGGTATCTCTTTCTCGTTGAAGATGAGGACAAAGAACGGCTTAATTTTCCCGGGTGGCTGAAGATAAAGAGCATATTTCAGCTGAAGATGATACTGGGGGAAGTCATTGTCTTTATTCTCTTTGTGCATTTTCTTGAGACTGCAACAAAGACCGGCTATGCAAATCTTACCTTTGAAAGCCTTATACTGCCCGTGGCAATTCTCCTGCTCTCGGTCAGCCTGATGGTGCTCCGGCAGGGGGAGTGAACTGTTTCACTGTCAGGAGAAGTAAAGAGCATGCACAACTAAACTTTAGTCAATGAAACAGATCGCCCTCTACGGAAAGGGTGGTATTGGGAAGTCCACCACATCCGCAAATCTTTCGGCAGCCCTCTCTGATTGTGGGATTGATGTCATGCAGATTGGGTGTGACCCGAAACATGACAGCACCCGGATGCTGATGTGTGGGGAGTGGATTCCGACCGTCCTTGATCTTGTACGTGAACATGGTGATGCCAGTATTACGGTCTCTGACGCGGTCTTCACCGGGTATGGGGGTATCCGGTGTGTTGAGGCAGGCGGACCGGAACCGGGCATCGGCTGTGCGGGCCGCGGTATCATCGCGACATTTCAGCTGCTCCAGCGTCTGGAGGCTCTCTACGGCGATGTGATCGTCTATGATGTCCTCGGTGATGTGGTCTGCGGCGGGTTTGCAATGCCGATGCGTGACGGGTATGCACAGGAGATATATCTCGTCACCTCGGGTGAATTTATGTCGCTCTATGCGGCAAACAACATCTGCAAGGCAATCTCCCGCCTTTCCCGGCGCACACGCAGCGTCTGTTCCCTTGCAGGTG
>NZ_JAAAWJ010000003.1 GCF_009914725.1 Methanogenium sp. MK-MG | reverse complement strand
CCGATCCCAGAATGTCCGAATAGGTGTGCTGCACGGGTCCACATGTGCAGCAGCAGAGAAAAAGAGAGAGGGAGGGAAGGATGTCCGGCTATGCGGTGCTGTCGGTGTCATCAGCAGGGGGGCGGGCCTGTTCCGGGGGCTGCACTGCTGCACCCTGTCGGGGGCCTCCATGTTTGGCTGCCTCGATCTCTTTTGCTGCTTCCAGGAGGGTGAGGGGATCCTCTGCCATGATGTTTCTCAGTTCTGCCTCGATACCTTCCACTGTTGCCCGGGCCTCCTCAGAAAGTCCTTTGCCGCATCTGCTACAGAATCGGGCCAGGGGTGCGTTCACGTAATGGCAGCGGTCACACTGCACCGGCTTTAACTTTGATTCTTCCCCGGTATCGTCTGGCAGCTCTACCCCTGCCATGCGTGCGAATGCTTCGTCTGCATCGCCCGGCGTGAGGTGGCTGTATATCTTCAGCATATCGGTTGTCTCATTCCCCCAGAATGTTTTCTTTAAAAGTGTCTCCTGCATGCCGTTTCTCAGGCAAAAGGTAATGCGAGAATGCCGGAAGATATGCGGCGTGATCTTCCGTTCAATTCCTGCCCCCTCTGCAAACTGTTTGATGGTCTTAAGGGTGTTCTGGTATTTCAGTGGCTTGTCGTGCAGGTTCAGGAACACAAAGTTTTCAGGCGACGGGTCGGGGTGTTCACTCTGCCACTTTGCGAGGGTGTCACAATACATGATGATCGGCACGGCCCGCTCCTTCTCGGTCTTGCCATCGGTGCGGATGCGGGCCCCCCAGTCTGTGAACCTGACATCCTGCCATCTCATATCGGCGCATTCCTGTATGCGGAAACCGCCTTCAAATAGCACACTCAATAATGCCCGGTATCGAATGCTCTTCGCTGTGGATATGATCTTAAGAACCTCTTCCTCGGTGAGGATGTCCTTATCAGATTTGGTCTTTGTAGAGTATGCCGGTATCTTGATCTTCTGCACTTTCTTCGCATCAAGATCAATGTAATGGTTCTCTATCATCCACAGTGTGAACCGCTTCAGGATGCGTAAGAGATCGGACTGTGTGTTCCTGGTGTAAGGCTTCCCCCGGGAAGAGATCCCGTTCTTGATCTTCTCAACTGTCTCATAGAGATCGCCTATCGTCATCTCTTCAATGGATGGGGCGTATTGCGAGACCGTGCAGAGGTTCGAGGCTAACTTAAATTTTCTCTGCGCTGATAGGTCTTTCTGAGAATTGGTTTCGGATAGGAATTCCCGGATGTATCCGGCTTCCATTTTGGAAATTCTGCCATCACTGATCGCATTTTCCAGGGCCCGCGTTTCATAGGTTTGATACTGGTGCCGCGTTGCGTGAAAGGCATTCTTTTCCATAATTAGTATGGTATTATATCATATATATGATTTTAGGGCATTACACTTTGGGGCTGAAATCCGGCCTGAGGCACTAATTTTATTGTTTATTTTTGACGACCGACAGGATTTTTGATCTCTTCCTCTGTATACAGCACCCCATCAGGACCGGCCTGACACCAACATGGCTAAATTCGGGCATGAATAAATGCTATTGTATGCGGCCTCATGTGTTTGTCAATCTGGCAATGAGTGCAGATGGCAAACTTTCAACGAAAGAACGCAGACAGGTCAGAATATCAGGAAAGACTGATTTCAGGCGTGTTGATCTGATAAAGTCAGAGTGTGATGCGATCATGGTGGGGATAGGGACGGTGCTTGCCGACGACCCTTCCCTTACCGTTAAAGATGCGCTGCTCAGAAAAAACCGGACAGATGACGGCCGGGATGAAAATCCTGTGCGTATTGTCATTGACAGCAGGGCAAGAACACCGGTGGATGCAGATATACTTCATAAAGGTCCCGGCAAAAGAATCGTTGCTGTTTCAGGTTTTGCAGAGCCTGCAAAGACCGCTGCCCTCTCACAATATGCTGAAATACAGGTATGCGGGGATGAACAGGTTGATCTTTCAGCCTTTCTGGAATATCTCGGCACCCTTGGCATACAGAGTCTTATGGTTGAGGGGGGCGGCACCCTGATCGGGTCCCTCTTTGCAGAGGGGCTTGTTGATGAGTTGTTTACCTGTATAGGAAATATGATCATCGGCGGGAGAGATGCACCCACTCCTGCAGACGGGAACGGATTTATCAGTGAAGCGGATTTCCCCTCCCTTGCCCTCAAAGATGCCCAAAAAATAGACGACGGAATTCTTCTGCACTGGACGGTCAAAAAAAAGGATAACGTTCAGTAATCATCCTTTTTCAGCTTGTGGTTCTGGTTCTGGAAAGGACATCGTCATAAATTGTGTAGCTTTTGCCATCGTAGAAGGATACCGTGACTATGACCCGGTCCTCACCTCGTGTCGCCTCTCCGTCATCCACCGTGAATACCGCTTCAGCATTCACGTCGGGCTTAAGAGATTTGGTCGTCGTAGCGCCGGTGCCTGATATCACAACCACTTTTATGTCATTGACCTGATCCTGACCTTTTCCTCCCCGGAATGTGACGGTGATGTCACCTGTTATCGGGTCTTTTGACGTAGCAACATCCACAAACTGTGTGGTCGGTACGACATCGGTGGGCCGGGGCACGAGATCAGGCGCCGCCTGAGTTGTCGGAACCGGTGTTTCCACAGGCAGTGGTGTGGCAGTGGGCGTGGCCTCGCCGGTATCTGACGTGCACCCGGCGATACATACCATCCCGATGACAAGAACAATCAGAATAATTGATGCCTTTTTAATCATATCATTCCATACGGAAATGCTGTATTTATTCTTATCGGATACCCCCGGTATGGGGTGCGGGTATGAAGATGCAGCATGTCCGGGAGACATATAAAAATGGGAAAATCAGTTGCCTGGGAGATGAAACTTGCACTTTTTCTGGTGGCGGCATCCGTAGCCATTTACTCAACGAAGATGCTTCTGCTCCATAATCCGGAAAATACCATTAATTACCTCTTTAATTCGATGGGATTTCTTCCAATCAGTGTACTTCTGGTGACCGTGGTACTCAACCACCTGCTGACCATCCGGTCTAATCAGGAGAAGATGCAGAAACTCAATATGGTCATCGGGACATTCTTTGCCGAAGTGGGGGATCACCTGCTGACCGTCCTTTCAGATTACGATGAGAATTCCTCTGTGCTGCGAAACAAGCTCATCATTGGTGATGACTGGGGGGCTGAACGTTTTCGTAGTGCGTCAGCATCAATTGATGACTACCCCTTTTCTGTTAATCGGGATGAGATCGATCTTGCTGAACTGGACCGGTTTCTCATGCAGAAACGTGATTTTCTCCTGCGCTTGCTTGAAAACCCCGTCCTTCTTGAGAATCAGACATTCACCGAACTTCTGCGTGCCGTATTCCACCTGAATGAGGAGCTGCAGCGCCGTCCCGGTTTTGACTGCCTTCCTGAAAGTGACTGCCGGCATATCGAAGGGGATATTGACCGGGTCTATAAAGAACTCGTCAGCGAATGGATCAGGTATATGGAGTACCTGAAGAACAGTTATCCCTATATGTTCTCTCTTGCCCTCAGGACAAATCCTTTTGATGAGGAGGCTTCGGCAATTGTGCAGTAATGCGTATGCCTGAAATACGCAAACCATTATGTATTGTTCATCTCCATGCAGGTTCAAAGGAGATGACTGTTCAGTGAGTGAATGTTCTGTTCTGATTGGGGGAAAGGCGGGGGATGGAATCAATCTTGCGGGCCAGACGATTGCCCGCATCTTCACCCGCCTTGGATATTATGCATATATGTACTATGATTATCCGTCACTGATACGCGGCGGACACAACTTCTCTGTTATCCGTGCCTGCAGCCATCCGGTCGGAACGCACCGTTCGGGAATTGATATTCTCCTGGCAATGGACACGACAACACTCCGGCTTCATCAGAATGACTGCAGACGTGATGCCCTGATCATTTATAACTCCGATAGTGTGCAGTCAGATGCCGGTTCAGGTATTCCCCTGAAGCGTATTGTCGGGAAGAATGAAGGATCAGCCGTCATGGAAAATACCGCAATGATCGGTGCTCTGGCTTCCGCCATCGGTATGGAATGGGAAGATATCGCATCCGTCATTTCGCATGAGATGCATAAATTCACAGAAAAAAACCTTGGAATTGCCCAAGATGCCTTCCGGATGCAGACGGAGAAGAAAGAATTAAAGCGCCTTGCGCAGTCACCGGGAATTCTTCTCTCCGGAAATGAGGCCGCATGTCTGGGTCTGCTTTCTGCCGGGCTGAACGGATATATTGCATATCCGATGAGTCCTTCAACCGGCATTCTTCATTTCATGGCGGGCGCTTCCGGTGAGACAGGTCTGCAGGTCTTTCAGCCGGAGAGTGAAATTGCAGTCATTACCATGGCGGAGGGGATGGCGTATGCCGGGGCAAAAACTGCTGTCGGCACATCCGGAGGTGGTTTCTGCCTGATGACAGAGGCCCTTTCAATGGCAGGCATGGCAGAAATTCCGATTACCATCGTTCTTGCACAGAGAGGTGGTCCTTCCACCGGTACTCCGACATATACTGCCCAGTCGGATCTTCATTTTGCGATTCATGCAGGTCAGGGCGAGTTTCCCCGGTTTGTTTTTGCTCCCGGAGATGCACAGCAGGCAATTGAATGGGCGGGCCATGCACTCTCATTATCCTGGCAGTTTCAGGTACCTTCCATTCTGATGACGGATAAGACCCTGTCAGAGGGCATATACACGGTCGCTCCGGAGTTGTTACCGGCACAGGTGCCTGTCTCTCTCCCTCTTTGGGAAGGCGCTGATGAATACCTGAGGTACAGGGATACAAAAGACGGCATATCCCCATACGCATCCCCCCCCCTTTCTGGGTCTGTAATTAAAGGAAACAGCAAATCGCATGATGAACGCGGCATATCCGCTGATGACGGTATGCAGATTGCAGCCATGACCCGTAAACAGATGAAAAAAATTCCATTGATGAAAGAGGCGGTTTCCTGCCTGAATCCGGTACATATTTCAGGAAACACAGATGCTGACCAGTGCCTGATCTCATGGGGTTCAAATGCCCCGCTCTGCCGTGAGGCAGCGGGAATTGTCGGGATTAAATCAGTCCAGCCAATTGTTATACACCCGTTTCCGGAAGCGGAGATGCTTGCTGCCACCCGCAATTCCCGTATGACATTCCTTCCGGAAGATAATTATTCGGGACAGCTGGCGGATATATGTGAGGCGCATGGCATCCCAGTTGATATCAGACTGCCCCGGTTTGACGGGCGGCCTTTCACACTGGACCAACTGACAGAAGACCTGTGGGGGTTGGCTGAATGACTGAAGGACACATAACAGATGCACAGAATACATGGTGCCCGGGCTGCGGCAATTTTGCCATTGAGCATGCACTCAAAGATGTCATTCTCCGCCTGGAGGCAGAAGGCATCCCCCGTGAAAAGATGGTTATCGTTGCAGGGATCGGGTGCCACGCAAAGATGGCTGATTACCTGAATATTAATTCATTATATTCCCTTCACGGGAGGTCAGTCTCCTTTGCGACAGGCATCTGCATGGCAAATCCTGACCTGAACGTGATCTGCTGTGTGGGGGACGGGGATGCATATGCAGAGGGTATTGCACATCTCCTCTTTGCAGCCAAACGGAATGTGAATATGACGGTTCTTGTGCATAACAATCGTGTCTACGGGCTGACCAAAGGGCAGTTTACCCCAACGTCTCCCGGCGAATACCATGGCAAATCAAACCCGTATGATACGGGTGAGATTGCATTTAATCCACCCGAACTGCTTCTTTCAGCCGGCTGCAGTTTCGTTGCACGGGGTTATTCCCGGCGGGGGAAAGAACTAACCGGGCTCATTTATGCTGGCATATCCCATTCCGGGTTTTCATATATTGACATCCTCCAGACCTGTAGAAGTTATATGGATAAAACAGAAGAGTATGACAGGCAGGTGTATGTGCCTGTTAACCATCATCCTGAAGACTTCGATGCAGCCTGCCGTCTTGTGCGGGAATACCGGTATGACGATTCCGGAAAGATTGCTCTTGGCATAATATTTCAGGAAAAACGGGACACATTCCATGCAGGGACCCCTCACCTGCAGCAGAAATATGCGGATAAAAAATCCTTTGTCATGCGCTTCATCAACGGGCGCAGGTGACCCCCGTCCATCCATAGTTTTTTTATATTGCACATTGTTAATGGGCAGTGTTGAGGTTGAACGAGGTGATGAAAAATAATGAATGGAAAAATTCTTGACGCAATCAATGAGCAGATAAAATGGGAACTGTATTCCTCCTATCTTTATCTTTCCATGTCAGCCTGGTATGATTCTGTCGGGCTGCGTGGTTTTGCAAACTGGGAACGGATTCAGGCAATGGAAGAGCGTGACCATGCAATGAAATTCTATGATTATGTCCTTTCCCGTGGCGGAATCATAGAACTTCAGGCTATTGACGCCCCGCCTTCCCTGTGGGAATCTCCTGAAAAGGCTTTTGAATATCAGTATGAGCATGAACAGTCAGTCACAGCAAAGATCAATAATCTTGTTGAGATTGCGCAGGAGGAGCATGATCATGCGACATATAATCTGCTTCAGTGGTTTGTGGACGAACAGGTTGAGGAGGAGGAGAACGCACGCACCATTCTTGAACAACTGAATATGACCAGTGATGAAACGGGAATGAGTATCCTCTTTATGGTCGATAAGGATCTTGCCGCGAGGGTATATCATCCGCCTGTGTCACAGGCGGAGTAAATCCACAGTTATACCCATCTCTGTTATTTTTTGGTTGATGAAAATAATGATCCATACCATCTGGAAATAATTCATCTGTCTCTTCAATTTCCTTTAAGTGAGCGCACAGCCATACGTATATACTTATCTGGTGGAGAATATGAGCGATAGATTTGTACCAAAACGTGTATTTTTTACCTGTGGTGCCGGCCGGAGTCCGGATGAACTGACTTCATTTGAGATGGCATTGCGGGACGCATCGATTGAATGCTATAATATTGTCACAGTCAGTTCAATACTCCCCCCGAAATGCAGAATCATATCAAAAGAGGAGGCGCTTCCGGATATGCATGCGGGCAGTATTGTTTTCACGGTGTTTTCGCGCCTCTCTTCAAATGAACCTCACCGGAGAATTTCAGCATCCATCGGGGTGGCAATTCCCGAGGATATGGAATCTCACTGGGGATACTTTACCGAGCATCATTCATTTGGCCAGGGGCCGGAACAGGCAGGAAGATATGCGGAGAAACTGGCAAAGGACATGTTTGGCAGTATATCCGAGAGTGCACTTAAGCAGACCATAAATGTGACAAAGAGTGCAGTCGTTGGTGATGACGGAGACTGGACATCCGTCATTGCAGCGGCCGTATTTCTGATGGACTGAAATCCGCCCGTCAGGAAATAAATAACTATATAACCCGGTTTTTCGTTTTTTACCCTAATCGGCGTGCATTTATGCATGCAACATACGTTATTAAATACTATAGGATGATATACAGAAAGGTCCTCTTTGGTGGCAGGGATTCCGGGTCACCGCAGTAATCTTTTTTTTGATAGTCTGATGTATCAGGTGTTGAAAGGCAGAGAGTGTATGCGCCTGACTGAGTGGCAGTGTATACCCTTACCATTGACAATGTCATCCGGTTCATACCTTTTACGGTCGTGGCAAAATCGCATCAGCCATTCCGTCAGGGAAAAAAGAGGACTAATATGTCCGTGCAATGATTGCCGGACGTGCTGGTTTGCCGCAGATGATGCAAGTACCTGCAGTATCTGCAATATATTTGCTCTGAACATCGGTGCCCAGCACACTGACGTCAATCTCTGTTTCAATGGTGGTGGCACATTCCCTGCATCCGCACCACTGGATGACGGCCACACCGGTAGCTGCTGCCTCACGTGCTGCTTCAAGGGAAGACACTGACACAATCTGTCCCTGCACCTTCTGTTCTGCCCGTTCCTTCAGGTGTCCCGTGAACGATTCCATGATGGCCCGTATATCAGGTATCAGTGCATCCCTCGTGACGGTCATCTTTTCTCCCAACCGCGTCACGGCCATTACCACACCGTTATCAATATCCCGCGGGCCGATCTCTATCCTGAGCGGCACACCGCGCATCTCCCAGTGATAATATTTGGCACCGGGACGCAGGCTCCTGAAGTCTGTCTTTACCCTGAACCCTGCCTCTTTGAGTTCGGTCTCAAGTGCTTCCGCTGCCGCACGAACTTCTTCTTCACGCTTTTTTATGATGATGGGGACAATAGCAATCTGTACGGGTGCGACAGCAGGCGGCAGAACAAGTCCCCTGTCATCACCATGCATACTGATGAGTGCCGCAATGCAGCGTTCCGATATACCATAGCAGGTCTGGTATGCGAGCTGCTGTTCTCCCTGTGCATCCTCGTATGTGATATCAAATGTGCGGGAGAAATGGTCACCCAGATGGTGAACGGTGCCGACCTGAAGGGTCTTCCCGTCGGGCATGATGGCATCGGTTGCAATGGTATAATCCGCACCGGGGAATTTATCCCATTCCGGACGGCGTGAGACGATGACCGGGACGCAGAGCCTGTCATAGAATGCACGATACAGGTCCACTGCATCATTCACCTGTGATTCAGCCTCTTCCCATGTGGCATGGACGGTATGTGCTTCTTCAAACGAGGTTATCTCTCTCAGGCGAATAAGAGGACGAGTATGTTTGGTCTCATAGCGGAAGGTATTCACAATCTGGTAGAGTTTTATCGGAAGATCCGCATGGGATCTGACCCACAGCGCATACATGGGGTATATCGCCGTCTCGGATGTCGGACGCAGGGCAAGCGGCACATCGAGTTCACTCGTACCGCCGTGGGTGACCCAGTATACCTCCTCCTCAAAGCCTTTGATATGCTCCGCTTCCTTCATGAATTCATTTTCCGGAATCAACAGCGGAAACAGGGTCTCATCATGGTCTTTATCCAGTAATTCCCTGAGGATCGCATAGGTTGCTTTTCGCATGGCAAATCCGTGAGGGAACCATACGTACACACCTTTCACCGGATACCTGACATCCATTATTTCTGCCTGCCAGAGAATGTCATTGTACCATTCACTGAACGTCTCTTTCGGCGGGAGTGCGCCTTTATCTTCCTGCATTACTCATTCACCTATATAAATAACTGTATGATTTCCGGCGTAATAAACCCCTCTATAATCGCTGCGATTCCAAGAAGAGGCAGAACATAGACGAGGAATTGTTTGCCCATCCGTTATGCCGCAGAGATGGCATCCCCGTTGCCATGCAGTTCTTTCCAGAGCTCCTCTCCGAGAAGTAAACCAAACATGCCGGCAAGCACCAGTGCGGGAATCTCAAATATGCCATGTGGCAGGATTCCTGCAAGAATGACATACAGTCCCTGTTCCTGCCGGACGTATTCGACCACCATACCGATAACAAACCCGTTAAAAGAGAGTATCAGTGTTGTTATCAGTCCAAACGATGCTCCGCCGATGAACAGGATGATGGATGTTTCCGTATTGTTTGCAAAGATGTTGAACGCAACAACCGCAGGATTCTCAGACTGAATATTTTCGAACACCTCCTCGTTCATCATGGCAATCAGTTCTTCTCCAACGGAAGGATCGGAATGCACGGCAAATCCGCCGATAACACCTGTCAGAATGAGGATTCCCACCGTGACAATTGCGGCTGTCCGGTAACTGCCATCAAACATAGAGTATCATCCTTACCATGTCCCTGATACCGGGTGCCATCCCGACAACGATCATTGCCAGAATAATGAGGTGCCACAACTGGCTGTTCCCTTCTTTCCTGTACATTTCAAGCACATATATTGCAGGAATGATCACCACCAGTTTCAGGGCGAACATGGAAAATGCGGTGCCGGTGGCTTCGATGAGATGGGAGCCGACAACATGCACCTCTACATAGGTCAGTTCATGGAGATCTATACCAAAACTTGTCGCGCTTGCATCCAGCAGGTGGCCAAAAATAAGCAGTTTATAGAGAATATCCTCCATAAATGTCCATCCCAGTCCATACCGGAGCAGACCCCAGACCGCAGCCGATGAGACTGCTGCCATCGTCAGAATTATTACGAGCACATCCAGGGCAATCCGTGTCTCGGTAATGCCAAAATATGCCAGAACAGCTGCTGTGATGATACAGGCGCATACACCGCCTGTGGCGTAGCCTTTGGTATATGATGCAATCAGACCCTTCTTCTCCAGTGTTCTTGCAATTACAAGTATGGCAATGGTGATGAAAAAAACCACAAAGAATATGATCGGAGTTACAAGAATGACATTCCAGGGCCGCGGGATCATTCCCGTATCCTCGACAACACGCAGCAGTCCTCCGAGAACGACGAAGGGAATTGTCGAGAGGATAAATTGCTGATCGATGTCAATGCCGGTCTTTTTCAGCCATCTGTATACGAGATATACGGCAAGAATGAGGATGATGGCATAGGTCAGTGTATCGACAATGGTATAGGGTTCTCCGTTTAGTGTCGGACCAACGTAATATTTGTATATAAAATCCCACATCATTTAATGATAGTACATGAGTCATGACAGTATAAAATTACTCAAAACAGACGTTTTGGATAAATCTAAATGGATGCAGCTGCCGCGTGATGTGATCATTGGTCATGATGTGCTTACGCAGCTGCCGAAGGTCTGCGAGGACCTCCATGTCTCGGGTTCAGTCGTCGTATTCAGCGGAAGAGGGACGATGGACGTCGCAGGCAACCAGGTTCTTTCACAGATAAAGGAGGTGGCCGAGGCTGAACTTTTTATTGTCGACACCATCACACCGGAAGTAATATCCGAGGCTGAAGAGGCGGGACGTGGTGCCGATGTCTTTATCGGTGTCGGCGGTGGCAGGGTCATTGATACGGCAAAGATTGTATCCTACAACTGTTGCCGTCCGTTTATCAGCGTCCCCACCGCAGCCTCCCATGACGGCATTGCGTCGTCACGTGCGTCGGTGCCGGTTGAAGGAGGGAGCGTATCGCTTGCGGCCAGTCCTCCCATTGCACTCATCGCCGATACCGGCATCATCGCCGCAGCACCCCACCGTCTGCTTGCAGCAGGGTGTGCGGATGTGATATCCAATTACACGGCCATCCTTGACTGGGAACTCTCTCACCGCCTCCGGGGTGAACCCATATCAGAGTATGCCATGGCACTTTCACGCATGACAGCGGAGATCATCAGTAAAAATGCCGACCTCATCAAACCCCATGCTGAAGAGAGCGCATGGACCGTCATCAAAGCACTGCTCTCTTCCGGTGTGGCGATGAGTATCGCGGGTTCGTCACGCCCTGCGTCTGGTGGAGAGCACAAATTCAGTCATGCCCTTGATCAGATTGCTCCGGGAAAAGGGCTTCATGGTGAGCAGTGCGGCATCGGTTCCATCATCACCATGTACCTGCATGGCGGTGACTGGAGAGGTATCCGAAACTCCCTGAGAACGATAGGGGCGCCGACGACGCCAAAGGAGATTGGAATTGATGACCATGTGGCAGCACAGGCCCTTATCCTTGCCCGCAGCATCCGCCCAGAACGGTTTACAATTCTGGACATGGGCATCACCGAAGAGGTGGCAGAGCAGCTGATCATGATGTTATATGAGGAATGATATGACCGATAAAGATGAACGCACAAAGATTACACTGATAGGAAAAGCGCTCGCACAGGAGGGCGCTGAATTTGTGTATGAGGGGGAAGTCCATGAATGTGAAGGCTGCAGGCTCAGGAAGGTCTGCCACAATCTGTTGCCCCACAGAAGATACCGCATTGTCGGGGTCCGGACTGCCACACTTCATTCCTGCCCCGTCCATATGGACGGCGCCTACACCGTGGAAGTGGTGGAGTCCGCAGTCCCTGCTGCCGTCTCTGCAGAGCGTGCCATTCTCAATTCAACCATTGTTTATGAGACAGGATGCACGCATAGTGACTGCGTCAGTTTTGCACTCTGCAATCCGGAAGGCATTGTGCCCGGTGAGGGATACCGCATTGCTGAGATTGATAATGAGTTTGTCGTCTCCTGCGAACTGGGGAAACGGATGAAACGGGTTCTTTTGAGCCCGTTTTGATCAATCTTTTCTCATCATCCACAGGCGTCTTGCGCAGGAGATGACCTCATCAATTCCTTCGGTATGCCTGAGCCATGCTTCAGGCAGTGCTTCAATGCCGTATTCTGCACCCTTCAGCGCGCCGGAGAGGGCGGCAATGGTGTCGGTATCCCCTCCCAGCATGACGGCCCCTGTAACTGCGTCTGCAAACGAATCCGTCATGAGAGCGATGGAAAGGGATGCGTGAAGGGTGTCAAGTGCATCCATGGACGGGTTCAGCGGGTATTTTTCAGGTGTAGCGATACGTTCGCAGACTTCAGCAATTTCACAGGCTTCAATGGCCCTGTCCATTGCACGGGCGAGGCGCTCCCCCCTTACCAGATATGATATGACGGTGTTGAATACTGCTGACGCTTCACAGGCAACCGGGTGAAAATGGGTGATGCGGGACGCCGCGAGGCTGCAGGCCCTGACATGCTCCGGCGGGTAGCATATGCCAATAGGGACGCCGCGCATCACACTGCCGTTCGTCCGGCAGCGACCTTCTCCTTCTTCAAAGAGTGTTCGTGCTGCTTCCAGTGGAGCGCATCCGTTTTTTACCATTGAAAAAACCCTCCCTGATGTCGGGCCATAGAACCGCGGGTCCCGATCATATTCCTCGATTAAAGCCATTATTGCATCAAAGGAGTCAAAACGCCCACATTTTAACAGCGATTTTGATATTGCGAGCGTCTGTTTTGTGTCATCCGTAAACTGCCAGCAAATTTCAGGATTTACCCCGAAACTGCCGGGTTCATGGATATTGTGTTCCGGTGGAGGCCCCCCCTCAAACGGGGCGCCGAATGCATCCCCCAGGGCAAGCCCTGCGAGTGCTCCGATTGCATGTGAAACCTGAGATATAAAGATCACCAATAAACTATATGCACTCCTGATTAGTAGTAATTCTAAGGATTGGTGATCTGGTGCAAAAAGAGGAACTCCTACATCTTCACATGCTCTTTGTCCATGTGAAAAAATACTACGAAGCGACGTACGGCGACGAGGTCTGCACAGCCGGATATGATGGATTCTCCATCTCCCCAGTGCATATTCATAAAAATAAATCCTGTCATAAGGAGGCAATTCTGACGCTGGGTGATGAACTTGTTTCATACCTGAAGTCCAGAGGTCTCGCTTCACTTGATTATCAGGAGTATTCGGCCCCTGATGAGATTATTGCCGGTAATTAGGCAGTATGCAGGACAATGATATTTTCCGGGAGATTATCTCCCGGCTCTCTTTTCCAGGAATTACATCGTCAGATGTGCAGAAGATAAAGATTCAGATTGCCAAAAAATACGGTCTCTCTGCCATTCCAAAAAATTCAGTCATACTTGCAGCTGCAACCGATGACGAATTTGAGTCAATGCGCACAATCCTTCAGGTAAAACCGACCCGGACGCTCTCCGGTGTGGCACCTGTTGCTGTCATGACGTCCCCCCACCCGTGCCCTCATGGCAAATGCCTGCCCTGTCCGGGCGGGCCGGACCATCCGTTCGGGTCACCCCAGAGTTATACCGGTGAAGAACCTGCGGCACTCCGCGGCCGCCAGTATGAATTTGATCCATACGTGCAGGTCCGTCAGCGACTGCTTCAGTTTGAACTACTCGGCCACCATATCGACAAGGTCGAGCTGATCGTCATGGGGGGCACCATGACGGCCCGTGACCCGGTCTACCAGGAATCGTTCATGGCTTCGTGTATACGTGCCATGAACGAGTACGGCGGTGACATCCTCCCGGATGACGGCGCCACGTATGAGGAGCTGTGCCGCAGAAATGAGACTGCCAGGGCACGCTGCATTGCCGCAACATTCGAGACACGCCCGGACTGGTGTACACAGGAACATATCAACCGTATGCTCTCGCTTGGTGTGACGAAGGTCGAACTCGGCGTGCAGCAGCTGAAAGATGATATTCTTGAATATAACCGCCGCGGGCACGGGATTGCAGAGACTATTGCTGCAAACACCCTGTTACGGGATGCCGGGATTAAGGTGGGTTTTCATGTCATGCCGAATCTTCCTTCAGCAACGATGGCTGATGACCGGTGGATGTTTGAAGAGCTCTTCTGCAACCCCTCATACCGGCCGGATTTCCTGAAGATTTATCCGACACTTGTCACACCGGGTTCGGAGATTGAAGCCCTGTGGCAGGCGGGAGGATATACGACCTATCCGGAGGACGACCTGATTGACCTGATTGCATTCGGTAAATCATGTATACCGGAATATGCCCGTCTCCAGCGTGTTCAGCGGGACATTCCGGCACGGCTGATCGTCGCCGGATCGCATCACAGCAATTTCCGGCAGCTTGCCCAGAAGAGACTGCATGAGACGGGCGGGAACTGCCGCTGCATTCGCTGCAGAGAAGCGGGCCGCGCTCCGGTGACCGGGGAGGAGGCGGTAATGAAGACGCTGACGTATGAGTGCTGCGGCGGCACCGAGCATTTCATATCGGTAACGGCATCTGACTCACTTATAGGATTTGTACGTCTGCGCTACCCCGGCAATCCCTGGCGGGCCGAATTAACAGAAAGTGCGATCATCCGTGAACTGCATGTATACGGCTCCCTTGTCCCCCTGAAAAAGACCGCTACAGAGTCAGGCGAGTGGCAGCACCGGCAGTATGGCACATGCCTCCTGAAAGCAGCAGAAGACTTGGCGGCATCAGACGGCTACCTCTCGGTTGCAGTCATGAGCGGCATCGGGGTGCGGCCGTATTATGCCAGACATGGATATGAACGATCAGGCCCATATATGATCAAGAGGCTTGGATGAATCCTGCCACTCGTGAATATATCAGACAGAAGTTTGCCGCCTATTACTCGCATGCTCAGGTATTTGTGCCGCCATCGCTTCGTCAGCGTGAATGGGGATTTATCTCCTTTGATGAGACGTCAAAGATACGGATGCGGCGGCATATGGCGTTTCAGTCGCGTGAAGAACTGGCATCCTACGTCCGGGTGACCGTGCCCCGTCACATGTATTTTTCCACTGCCTACTATGAACTCCCATCAGCTCCGACGATGAACGATAAGATCTGGTCCGGTGCGGACCTGATATTTGATCTGGATGCCGATCACATCGTCCGGAAGGTCCCCTACGATACGATGCTTGCCCGGGTAAAAGACGAGACCCTGAAACTGGTGGATATGCTCACCGATGAACTGGGGTTTTCAGCAAAGAGCATGTCGCTGGTCTTTTCAGGCGGGCGCGGGTATCACATTCATGTCCGGGATCCTGATATCCGGGAATGGGGCAGTTCGCAGCGGCGCGAGCTGGTGGATTATGTCTGCGGTATCGGCATTGACCCCGGTTTTATGCTCACCGCCCATGAAGGAACAAGCGGCGGGTGGCCGGCACGATATCGTGATTCTCTGCGCGAAGAACTGCAGCGTATACGTGATATGGGGAAAAAGGATGGGGTGAAGCATCTCTCTTCCCTGAAAGGCGTGGGCAAAGAATCTGCACGTTCCCTCGTTGAGGAAATCGACACGGTGATTGCATCGGCGGGCGACCTCTCCTCAGCGGCACCACTGATGAAGAATAATGCGCTTCGTGCCGTGATCAAAGAGGATTATGAACCGCTGAAACGTCTGATACTCTCAAAGGCCGCCCTTACCGATGAGCCGGTGACAACCGACATCAAACGGCTGATCCGTGCGCCGTGTTCCCTTCATGGCGGTTCCGGGTTTCGTGTCACCGAACTGGCTTCGGTGGCGGATCTTGAGCGTTTTGATCCCCTCGTTGATGCAGTCGTTGATTTTGGCACGGATGAGGTCTCCGTGGAATGCCTGTTCTCCCTGACAATGCCTATGAAGGGTCAGGTGTATACTATTGAGAAAGGGGTAAACAGGCTGCCTGATGAGATGGCAGTGTTTCTTTGCTGCAGGGGCATCGGAGAGATAACCGCCCCGGATGCCTGATCGGTCGAATATGGTGAGTGGATTTAAATATGGAACTTGAAGACCTGCGAATAGTAGTTCTGGATGAGCGTGAAAGCGGAAAACTCACAACGATATCCCGGGATATTTTTGAAAAAGGACAGGTCAGGTTACGGGAGCTCTACTCCGAGGCCCGGTCTGTCGACAATATCCTTACCGACCGTGGCCCGGGTCTCATGAATGAGATTGACAGTCTTACGGTAACCCTGAACGATATTTCACGTGAACGGTTTAAAAAGATCCTGAAGATGGCGATCAGCCAGATGGACACTCATCATGTGGATCCTCAGGACCTCCGGAAGATGATTCCTGAAGAGCGGGAGATGTATGACGAGATTCATGCAGCGATTGCAGCGTGCAGGCATGCTCTCATCGATGGCGCATCGGCTGAGAGAGCAACAGCCGTTCAGGCTGTCCTGCCTTCGGTTTCAGAGGAGATGGGGGCAGCACCGCATCCGGATGAAGAAATAACCCATGTTGATGCAGAATTGCCGGAGACTGCCGGTGCGGGGCATGACCTTGTTCATGTCCTTGTTCATGTCCTTGATGATATCGAACCTTTTATGGGGACTGACGGAAGAATATATACTCTTGTTAAAGATGACCTGGTCTCGCTTCCCCTCAGGAATGCGCAGGTACTTTATGAACGCAACATAGCCTTAAGTATTAAGGTAAGCAAATAATATTGGGATTCAATATCCACATAAAGGGGCTTATTCCATGAAAATGCCAACGAAATTTAAAACCTACTGTCCTTATTGCAGGAAGCATGAGATCCATGAAGTCGAAAAGGTGAAGACCGGGAAAAATATGCATCTTCACTGGATCGACAGACAGAAAGCACGCCGCGGAAAAGTCGGGAACATGGGTAAGTTCTCAAAGGTTCCTGGTGGCGACAAACCAACGAAGAGAATCAATGTACGCTACCGGTGCACAACGTGCGGTAAAGCACACCTGCGTCGTGGTGTAAAGGCTGGAAAATTTGAACTCACGGAGTGATTAGAATGGTACGGATTAATAGAGATAACCGAAGCGCTTTCTACAAAGTAAAGTGCCAGGACTGTGAAAATGAACAGATCATCTTCCAGCGGGCAAGCACAGTCGTTGACTGTGTTGTCTGCGGTAGTGTACTTGCAGAACCTTCCAGCGGGAACGCTAAGATTCATGCTGAGATTATCGAAAAGTTAAGTGAGTAATTCCATGCTAGAGAGAGAATGGCCCGACGAAGGTGAACTTGTTGTCTGCACGGTTTCAAATGTAAAGGATTTCGTTGCATTTGTAACCCTGGACGAATATGATGAACGTGAAGGCCTGATCCCTATCGCTGAGATAGCCCGGGGCTGGATTAAGCATATCAGGGATTATGTCCGTGAGGGTCAGAAGGTCGTATGCAAGATACTTCATGTTGACAGATCCAAAGGCCATATCGATCTCTCGCTGAAGGATGTAAATGATCATCAGCGCAAAGAGAAGATCCATGAATGGAAAAATGAGCAGAAAGCACTGAAATGGATCTCGTTTGTCTCACAGGCATCCGGCGCTGATGAAGAATCAATACAGAATGTATTTTACCGTGAATACGGGGCATTATTCCCGGTATTTGAAGATGTCATCACTGATGAAAAAGCAACACTTGAGCGTCTGAATCTGGATAAAAAGGTTGCAGATGCACTGGTCTCAGTTGCCCATGAAAATGTAAAATTATCTAAAGTTACCATCACCGGCCATCTGGTTCTGACATCTACAAAACCGGACGGGGTTAATGTGATCCGTCGGGCATTGCGCAGTGCTCAGCCCAGTATCGAAGGGGTTGAGATTGAACTGGTGTATGTTGGTGCCCCCAAATACCGTGTAAAAGTAACTGCACACGATTACAAATCCGCTGAAAAGGCCATCAACAAAGTTGCCAAAGCAGCAGTTGGTGTTGTTGAACGTGCCGGCGGTACCGGAGAATTTGTCCGGAAAGCACGTTCTGGTAAAAATTAATGGCCGGAAAAATTAGACGATGCCCGTCTGATGGAACATATACCCTCAATTTTTCCTGTCCGCAATGCGGAACTGAAACCCGGACTGCACATCCGGCCAGGTATTCCCCACAGGACCGGTTTGGAAAATATCGACGGAGAGTTCGTTATGGATGATATTCGTATAAAAATGCTCGCCGATGAGAAGTATCATGCTGATATTCTTATTGAAGGTCTTCCCGGTGTTGGCCAGGTCGGAAAACTTGTTGCCGAGCATATGATTGAAGAATTTGGTGCAGAGAAGATTGCAGAGATCACATCCATCTTCTTTCCTCCGCAGGTGCTTATTGATGAAAACGGTGTCGCCCGTCTTTCATGCAATGAAGTCTACCTGGTCAATACAGATAATTACTCGATTGCATTTCTTGTAGGGGATGTGCAGAGCACATCTGCAGAAGGACATTATCTGCTTGCAGATGCGTATCTTGACATTGCCGAGGAACTGGGAGTAAAACGCATCTATACTCTCGGAGGCTACGGGACAGGTCAGTTACAGGAAGAGACACAGGTCTTTGGTGCTGTCAGTGACGTTGCTCTGCGGGAGTCCGCTGAAGAAGCAGGAGTGGTTTTTTCAAGAGATGAACCGGGCGGCGGCATCATCGGCGCATCAGGACTTCTCCTGAGTCTTGGTGCCGAGCGCGGAATTGAAGGGATATGCCTGATGGGGGAGACCTCCGGCTACATTGTTGATCCAAAGAGTGCCCATGCGGTTCTTGGCGTTCTGAGTGCCCTGACAGGCCTTGATATCGACGACACGAAACTTGAAGAGCGTGCCGCTGAGATGGAAGGTATTGTTGAAAAGATCAGGGAACTTGAGAATGCAAAGGCCGAAGAAGAACTCAGCTATATTGGCTGAATGGATCTCAATACCGATCACAACATTCACTCCCTTTTTTTTCTACGGCTGTGTCAAAGGCCATGTGTATCCCTGTCCGCCTCTTTAAAGCGGGCCGGATGAACTTCCACAAAACTAAAATACTTCATGTGATAGTTCACCGGGTGCAATATTTCTGGTTCAGGAGTACGTTTTATGCGTTCTTCACCTGTTAATGTGAAGATCAGGGCATCTTTTTTAATCTCCCGCCTCTCCTGAAAGGAAGGGTTATACTCCGTAATGATCAAAGTATTCAAGATGCTTATCATCAAAAGGGAAGTGTGCGGCTACTGCGGTGCCTGTGTTTCGGTCTGCCCCGAAGGCGCACTCGAACTGGTAGATGCTTACCTTACTGTTGATCCTGAAACCTGTATAGAATGCGGTATATGTTCCCGGATATGTCCTCTCGGCGCTCTGGAGGTAAAGAATGCAGAGTAAATATAATGTTCTGATCATTGGAGGAGGGCCCGGAGGGGCGATGGCCGGAAAGGCTGTTGCAGAAGCAGGGCTTTCCTGCTGCATTATTGAAAAGCGCCCGGCGATTGGTGCACCTGTACGCTGTGCAGAGGGTGTGGGACAGGAGATCTCCAAGCTTGTGGATCTCGACCCCAAATGGATCTCGTCAAAGATCAATGGCGCCCAGCTTGTTGCTCCGGATGGCCAGGTGCTTGAACTGAACCCTGAAATGGCCGGAAATGAAGTTGGCTACGTACTTGACAGAAAAATCTTTGACCGTGAACTGGTCTGGAAAGCGGCAAATGCAGGCTGCGATGTATTTGTCAAGTCCCGGGCAAGCAGTGCAATCATTAAAGATGGCAAAGTCTGCGGTGCAATAATCGAGACCGGTGGCAAAACAGTCGAAGTATTTGCTGACATAGTGATTGCTGCAGACGGTGTCGAGTCCAAGTTTGCCCGCTGGTGCGGCATTGACACGACCGTTCCCATGGCAGAGATCGAGACCTGCGTCCAGTACCTGATGACAGATATTGACATTGACCCCGGTCTGAATGCCTTCTACCTTGGCCGTGAGGTGGCTCCCGAAGGATATATCTGGATCTTCTCCAAAGGCAAACGCACTGCCAATGTCGGTATCGGCATCTCCGGTAAGATGTGCAGTGAGGGAAAGCGTCCTAAAGACTACCTGGATGCCTTCATTGCAGAACATCTGCCGAATGGCAAGATCATTGAGTTAATGGCCGGCGGCGTTTCGGCGTGCAAGCCACTGGAATGCACGGTAGCAGACGGCCTCATCATCGTGGGCGATGCCGCAAGACTGAGTGACCCGATCACCGGCGGCGGCATCATCAATGCGATGTATACCGGAAAACTGGCAGGTTCGGTTGCGGCAGAATGCATTGCGGCAGGAGACTGCAGTAAAAAGGCCCTGATAAAATATGACACCGAGTGGCGATGTTCCAAGATGGGGAAAGGCCTGAAACGCAATTATCAGGTGAAGGAGATATTCATTAAACTCAAGGATGAAAAACTGAACTCCATCGTAAATTCTGTGAATAAACTTGATATGGAGATATTTGATACCAAATACCTCATTCGTGAACTGGTCAAATACAATCCGTGGTTACTAAAAGATATTAAAACTCTCAGACGGCTGTTAGACTGAATTTTTCAGCTGCCGGTTGAGAATATTCAGACACTCTTTTTCTGCATCCTTCTTGGTGAAGACAATGATATTGTCGCCTTTGCGTATGCGCACCTTGCCGCTTGGAATGATGATATCCCCTTTTTCTCTTTTTATTGCGATGAACACGAAGTCCGTTACATCAAGCTCTTTTATTTCATGATCGATCATCGGAGCACCATCATCCACATCAACTTCAAAGATGGACCCCCCCGGTATGGATGCAAGCTGATGAAGGTCGGTGTTTTCCGACCAGAAATAGAGTCGTTCAGCAACGAGTTCATCAGGATTTTCGCTGATGTGCACGCCAACCTCTTTGAACATATCAGAATGCTCATTCTGGTTTACGATGGAGACGACATTCGGCACAGCAAATTTTTTTGCCAGCCAGCAGGCCATCAGGTTCACCGCGTCGTCACTCGTTGTTGCAATCAGTGCCTGTGCGCGTTCAATTCCCGCATCCAGAAGAATGGATTTGTCTGTTGCATTCCCGGCAATAGCAAGGACATCATAATGGTCAATAATCTCGTTGCAGCGTCCCTCATCATGATCGATAACCGCCACTGAATTTCCATTTTCAACCGACATGGCTGCAAGTGCCCTGCCGATACCCCCGAGACCAATGATGATGATATACATCAAAATGCGTATCCGCCACACCCATTGATATAGGTTGTGGATTGAACCGTATGTACGTGATATGCGGTATTGATGAAGCCGGAAAAGGATCGGTGCTTGGTCCGATGGTTGTCGCCGGGGTATCCGCCCATGATATGGACGAAGTCGCGTTAACAGGCGTTGCTGATTCAAAAACAATCTCCCGTAAGCGCCGTGAATCACTCTATAGTGAGATCACGGAAAAATTTGTCACTGCCACTGCCATCATATCCGCAGAAGAGATTGACCGTCTCCGCGCAGAAATATCCATGAATGATATCGTTGCACGGGCACATGCGGAGGTAATCTGCAAGCTGCCCTGTGCCACTGCATTTGTGGATGCATGTGATGTTAATGCCGAACGATACGGGAGGACGGTTTCCCGGTATGCGGGTGGAAATTATTCGATTGTATCTGAACATAAGGCAGACGTACGCTTTCCGGTCGTCAGTGCCGCTTCAGTTGTTGCAAAGGTAACCCGGGACAGGTGCATTGAGAGTCTTCATGAAGAATTCGGCAATTTCGGGAGCGGTTACCCATCGGACTCCGTTACCATACGGTTTCTTGAGACGTATATCGCAGAATCCGGTCACCCCCCTGCCTGTGCACGTTCGTCCTGGGAAACGACACGGAGAATAATGAGTCGGTTGTCACAGGCATCTCTCTTCGATTTCTAATCAGATCATGATGCGATACAACGGTTTTTATAATCACCGAAGCTAACGGTATACTGAATGGATTGGCTTTTAATCGGCATTATTGCAGTTATTATCTATGCCCTTGTTGCTGGTTATATTAAGTATGCACACCTGTGGGAGGCACATGTCACTTTTTATGGGCCTATTCTTGCACTGAAGACTGAAAGAGTGGGATTTTTTGATTATTTCAGACGACAGACAGGATTCTGGCGTGGCTACGGGACACTCGGCGCCGTCCTTGTGGTCGTGATCTCCATACTGATGTCTGCCCTCCTCCTGCTTGCAGTCTACAACTCCATGATAAATCCCCCTTCACCGGAGGGGATTTATGAACCACAGAATATTCTCGCCATCCCCGGTGTCAATGATTTCATTCCGATCACGTTTGCAGTCATCATCGGTTTTTTCGTGACGCTTGTCGTCCATGAATTCGGACATGCGATTCTCTGCAGGGTTGAGGATATCAAAGTGAAGAGCACAGGCATACTCGTTGCCGTAATTCCCATCGGTGCCTTTGTGGAACCGGATGAAGAAGAGGTGGAAAATGCCCCACGCTCTTCAAAAATACGGATGTATGGAGCCGGCATCACCAACAATATCGTCGTTGCCCTGATCTGTTTTGCCGCCATTGTCCTGTTAATGGGTATGGCGACACCATCGGCCACGCCAATGATCCAGGGAGTGTATAAGGATTACCCGGCCGGTCTGGCGGGCATATCTCCTGATTCAGTTATTTATGCTGTCGACGGGATCCGTGTGGAATCCGTAACCGATGTATCAGACATGCTGCAGAAGACCGTTCCCGGGGATACGCTGACGGTAACGATGCTGAAGGGTGGTGCCACCTCTGACCATACCCTGACCCTGCAGGAATGGCCCGAAGAGTTCGGCAATAAATCAAGTGGATTTATGGGTGTTACATATTATTCACCTGAATCGGCCGAACTGGTATTCAATAATTTAATAAAAAGCCCTCTTGGCCCCCTGCTTCTGCTCTACGTACCGATCAACATGGTCATTGAGGACGACAGCCTGAACCTGGGTATCCTTGCTTTTGATGTGCCGTATATGGAGATGTGGGAGGTGCCCTTTACCGGATTCTGGGGAGTGATCCAGATATTGTTCTGGACATTCTGGTTCAATCTGGCAGTCGGGACATTTAATGCACTCCCGTTTATTCCACTGGATGGCGGGTATATCATGCGGGAGGGGGTAGCTGGATTCTTTGAAAAACGGAATCGCAGTGACCTTGTACCAATCGTTGTGTCTTTGATCAGTTCATTTATGATAGCAGTGATTCTGCTGCTGCTGATAATTCCATACATCTTTGGTTAATTAATATTTTTAATACTCATTTTAACAACAGGTCGTGATTCTTCCGCAGGAGAACCCCTGCTCGCCCGAAAAACGATGCTTATGTATAATAATTATGTAATACAGAAGTATCATCATAAGAACAGGTATCCTCAGACATGTCGCGAATTCCGGCAAATAAACTCTATGCCCTTGGCTGGTATAATGAAGGCATCGTACACCTGAAGATCAATCAGTTTGAAGAAGCGATGCAGTTTATCAATACTGCCCTTGATGCATTGCCGGAAAATCCGGATTTTTTAATCGGTAAAGGCAATGTGTATCTGTCTCTTGGAAATTATGAAGAGGCCTACTATTATTACCGGAGGGCTGCCGATAATGAACCCGGCAATTTTCGTGCATGGCTGAATATGGGGACAGCACTCATGCGCCTCGAAAATTATACCGATTCCCTCAAGTGCTTTCATCAGGCAAATAACATTAAAAATCCTGATGGAGAGGTATGGCTGGGAATCGGCATCTGCCTTCTGAACCTTGGCAAAACGGATGAAGCTTCAGATGCCCTGAAGGCTGCAATCCGGTTAAAACCAAATCAGCCGGCGCTCTGGTATCACCTTGGACGAATTGAGGATGATACCGGTAAAGCTCTGAAACTTCTTATGCGGGGTTACCGGATGGACCCTGACAATATTGATATCCTGCTTGAGAT
Organism: Methanogenium sp. MK-MG; assembly: GCF_009914725.1. Lineage (GTDB taxonomy): Archaea > Halobacteriota > Methanomicrobia > Methanomicrobiales > Methanomicrobiaceae > Methanogenium. The sequence continues at coordinate 39,405 of NZ_JAAAWJ010000003.1, read as the reverse complement.
GACCCGGATTTATATCCAGATGGGCAATCAGGAAGAGGCAGGAAGGGTACTTGAACAGGCGTATGAATTATCTCCCAAAAATCAGCGTGTTGTCAGGATGATGGAATACTATGTGCTGGAGACGACATGGAATGAAGTATTCGACAAACCGTATCGCAATAATTCAGACAGTAAATAATTGTATGAATTATTGATATCTGAGCATTGCAATACGTGAACCTTTCTCTACACCAATCGAATCCGCAATCGGAACACATTTTACTGTCATGCAGTATGCAACAGGGGGCAGTCCCTCAATTTCGGTCAGGGATTCGTAATTGGCCATGCCTTTTGCAATGATGATGGTGGCACTATCGATTGCTCTCAGCAGCTCATTAGGTGCCAGTGCCGGATCATAACCAAGTTCAGCGATTCCATGGGTATTGGTCAGAAGCGCATCGCATATGGTATCTATTCCTGCTGTATGTGCATCTTCCAGTGTTGCGTCATTGATAATCGACCCGCCGCGAACGACCACCGTGACATGGGACCCCTGGTCTTTCAGGAATTGTATCAGGTATGAATCAAATATAATCTCGCCGCAGTTATCACAGAAGAAGACCACTCTGTCGGAAAGGGCCAGCATCTCATCCGTATCATCAACTGTCAGGCCTTTTTCAAATTCATTGCTAAAATGCGCAGCAATGTTGTCAGTCACCGTGTGTTCCCGTGAGCCATAGTCGAGTGTGTTTCCGATGATCGCTGCGAGGCAGAGATCGCGAAAACCCATGGCGGGAGTGATCAGTTGTTCACATGCATCGCGCGCATCTTCATTGTCTTTTACTTTTAATGAGTGATATGGATCAACGGACCCCATCTCTTCATATGCAAGCCTGTGAACCCTGCTTGAGATCTGAGGGGCTGCCCTTTCCTCTTTACACAGTTCTGTGAGAAGATTCCGGCATTTTTCGGCGATCTCCACTGTTTTTTTGGGATCTGTAGAGATCAGATCGCATTCATATGTGATGCGTGAAAGGAGGCATTCAAAACAGGTTTCAGTAATCTTCATAAAAATCTTCCAAAAATAAAATGGGGCCACTGCGATTCGAACGCAGGTCAGAAGACCCCCAGTCTCCTAGGATGGTCCAGGCTACCCTATGGCCCCGCTCCATAACCTCTGTTCGCCTTCTTTATCTAACTTCCTTTTTGAAAATATCAGAATTTAATATCTTTAAACTCCTTAACATTCTTCGTCAGCTCCTCAATCTCATTTGAGGTCAGGTTTACTTTTCCGTCAAGGTCGTTCATCTCCGCCAACAGCTGATTTATCCGGGTGTGCATCAGTTTTACTACAAAAAGGAGAAAAACGATCACTATCCCGAATAATATCAGCATCACCCCTTCTGCTGTCGTGCCTATCATTTATTTCCCCTGAATATTGAACGTGCCAGTCTGTCAATGAAACTTTCCCGTGATGTTTCAACATCGGGAGCGTCAGCATATGTGGTTCCGGCAAGGTTTGCTGCAATTCTTCTGTATGCCTTTGCCGCATCGGAGTTCGGATATTTGACCACTATGGGTGTTTTATATGCCGACGATCTGCGAATATTCGGATCCTCGGGCACTATCCCCATTACCTTCACTCCAAGCACCTCCTCCATTTTTTGCTTTGACACTTCAGTGTTTTCCATCGTGGCACGTGTAAGTATTGCGCCTTTTACACTCCCCCCCACAAGCTCGGTCAGTATCTTTGTCTTCAATGCATCCACCATAGACGATAATTCCGGATTAACAACCAGAATCACTTCGTCTGCAATGGCGAGCGGAATGACACCGTCCCTGCTGATTCCTGCGGGTGCGTCTATGATGAGAAATTCACATTTCCCAATAAGTTCACGCATCACATCCCGTAATTTGTCCGGATCAGCGTTCTGAAATCCTTTCAGTGATATACCGCTCGGAACAACTTTGACGCCAAATGGCCCTTCATAGACCGCTTCAGACACCGTTGCATTGCCTGCAAGCACTTCGTGAAGTGTTATCGGGACATCTTCCAGCCCCATGAGTATGCCAAGGTTCGCCATCCCCATGTCGGCATCCATCACATACGTCTCTTTTCCCAGTTCGGCAAGGCATGTACTAAGGTTAGCCGACGTCGTGGACTTACCCGTCCCCCCTTTCCCTGACGCTATTGTATAAACTTTAACCATGAATACCTCTCAAATTCGTGGATTGTACGCAATAATTTAGTGATTCTGTATACTTAATAGGTATGGATTATTGCAAACCAAAATAAATTGTTTAGGTGATCGCTGTAATTAAGTTTCCCCAAATTATTATATATCTTTTGGGTAGCACCCCAATAAGATTTAAATACTCACAGCCAATGGGAGAGGATTGACCTTCCATCCCGTATCATCATCTCCGCCCGCTCTTTTGTGACCTGTTGAGTGGTTCTGAATATTAAGAGAATCTCTTCACCCCGGTAACTGAGAGGGGTGATGTGCGTATCCCCAACCTCTGTCATGGCATTTTCCCGGTATCTTGCAGTAAGGTTTGCCGCTTCCCGTTCACTGTCCGCATGTGATGAGGCGATTAAAAACCCGTCCATTGATGCCAGAGTTGCTGAATCAAGGTGATATTTTATTGTGTAGCGTCTCATGCTTTCACTGATGTCAGAAATTCCTTCGGTGAGATTGATGTCGCGGATAACGGTATTTTTTGGTTCAGCAATCTTTTGTTCTTCCCTCTCTTCTTCCCTGTGTTCGATTTTTTGTTCCGTCTTTGTTTGTGCGGACTTTTCTTCAGGAATGTTCAGTTTATTTCCACCTGCCATTCGATGTTGAAGATCAAACACCTTGTAGGTCAGAATAAGCAATGCAATAAACAGGATGACAATTACCACACCCAGAATAATCAGATAACTATCTTCAGTCATTTATGTCCCCGGTCCGTTTTTTTTCAGATTTTGTGTCCGCAATCAGGTAATCGAGATCAAGTTCTTTAATCACATCTTTGAAATTATCTCTTATCTTGGACTCCATCAGTCCCAGATCCATATGTTCAAGTGTGTTGACCTCCCGTGCAAATTCATCAGGTTCTTCATCATCCTGTGTATCTGCAACTCCCCCACCGGCCCCTGATGTTTCAGCGATATCGGTCAGTTCTGACGTTTCAGCAGATGCTGTTTCCTTTTTGGAATCTGATCTGCTGACATCCTCTTCAATTATTTTTTGGTTTTCTTCAATAATTTCCTTTGATATTGATGTAATTGACACCCCCGTTCCTTTGGTCCAGTTATTGGCCCAGTAGCCTTCATTGAATTCCAGTGCAAGAACCATCTGCTGATGGGACAGGTCATACAGTTCGGCCGTCACCCTCTTTTCAAATTCCCGCTGGATATCCCTGACTGCCTCTTCTCCGTACCTGGGAGGGTAATCAATCATAATGCACATACCCCTGCGGTAGATAATGGAAACTTTTCGCACTCCGATATCGATGACCATGTATCCGGTGAAGTTCTTATCCTCAGCAGAACGGATCACATTCAGGAGCGGGACTGACTTTTGAATTGCGACAAATTTACCCCGGGGCAGCTGGAAATCACCCTTCGGTTTGATTATTTTTGGATTTACCGCAGGTCGAAATTCAAAAAAAGTGTCCACACCCTTTGCCGGGTCCGGCCCAACCGGTTCTTTGGAGAGTTGCTGCCTCTTCACTTCAGCCATTATTTTTGATTCGGGTATTGCACCCATCTCCCCTGTTTTTTCAGGCAGGGGTGATTTTTTTGGAAAAACCACTGTACAGTCAGCATTAAATTCTGTGCTCAGTCCAACCTGTGTATCAGTGAACGTATACAGTTCTGCAGAAACATCCGACGGGTCCAGTTCTATCCGTTTAAATGCTTCAAATCCGCAGAATTTTCCCGCTTTTGCCAGTATACATCTGCCCTTCCTGAATACGGTGGATGCGGTATCTGAGTTAAGGTATATGTTGCAGTATCCGGTAAATTTTTGTTCAGAAATTTCTTTGAACAGGATAGATGGCTGAATATCTTTCTTAACTGAATGCAGCGTCCCCCGAGGCAATTGCATACTGTCTAAAAGTTAAAATCCTGATGTAATAAATCTGTTGTCCGTTTCTGTTTTTTTTGACCGGCATCTGTTCTGATACAACGATGATGCCGGCCCGCACTGACACGCCGGAATATTGAATAGATATATGTGATATAGAATCCAATTTGAATTCGTCCGTTAAATTTACCCGGAGACATTGGCGTGAGTAATATATCTTCAGTTAAAAGGCAGATTGCAATATGTCTGGATAAATGCATGGCCCTTGATGGCGTATCAGGATGTGCGGTCATTTCACGCACAGGTGCTCTCATGGAAAAAAGAATCGACAGCAGTCTTTCTGTTCCTTCTTTTGCAGCCATGACTGCAACTGTTCTCGGCTCTGCCGAGGCAGCGGCAAGTATGCTGCATTTTTCACGTCCGGCTTCAGTTTTTGTTGATGGCGACGACGGGGGCATTATCATCCTGGGTGCCGGGAAGGCTGCGCTAATAACGGTAATTATTAATAAATCAGCTGATATAGAATTATTGAAAAGGGAACTGGCAGTTATTGCGAATAATATTGGGGAGGAATAGATATGTATACAATTCTAATCGTTGATGACAGCCCGATGATCGTTGATGTGTTTGTTGCGATGCTCGAGCGGGGGGGGTATCGACCCATTGCAGCATATAGCGGCAATGAATGTCTGGAAGTGCTGGAGGATGTCAGGCCGGATCTTATTCTTCTGGACATTATGATGGAGCCGATGGACGGCTGGGAAACACTTGAAAATATAAAGATGAATGCATCAACCGCCAATGTCCCGGTGATGATGCTCACGGCCAAACAGCTGACACCTGACGAAGCACAGGAATACGGCGCATATATTGAAGATTATATCATGAAGCCGACCACCCATCGTCAGCTTTATGATGCCATTGAATATGTACTGAAACGTCAGGAAAAAATTAATCAGGATATTGAAGAAGCAAAGGACAGGGGCACCGATTCGCAGATTATTGAAGAGTATGAACGGCTGAGCAAGAGCGCAGACGTCTCCCGCCGCCTTCTGAAAATTCTGGAATCCACCTACAATATCAATGATTCCAACGTTAAAGTCGGGGAAAATATTCAGCAGGCGATTGAGAGCATGGGCATGAGTATTAAATTCCAGGAAGAGCGTCTGGAACAGATATCAAAAGAGTATCTTCATCTGAAAAACTAAAAAAAAGAATAAATTATTTTTCAGCCTTTCCAAGGTAAACGATTGCTATTGTAAGAATCAGTACCGCGACTATTGCGAGGACCACCTCTCCAAGCAGGAGTGCGGACAATGGTTCCGTATCAAAAAACAGCAGCCGTCTGACCATGGCAGTAATTCCTGCAATCAGTATGGGACGAATCTGTATGGTATGTGTGCGCAGATAGCCGGTCACCGTCTCCAGAATCTCAATAATAATAATTGTCAGGAGTACTGCGTGCAGGGCGACCATCATGCCCGCCTCCTTTGATCCGGTCAGCATCACCCCGAATCCGGTAATGGCATCAAGGAGTGACAGCGCGGCGAGGATGAGCAGGATGACTGCTACGAGCACATAGATCAGGTATGTCCCCGAACCAAGAATGTCGACAATTTTTTCTTCAATTTGATCAGATTCTCTCTTCATTTCTGTCTATTCCCCCTGGTGATGATGCATTTTGAAGATTTAATGTATCATCCTATTTATACTAACGGTGTGCCGGCATGCGCGGGATTCGTCCTCTTCGGAAGGTAATGGCCAGATCTCTTATTTAAACAGGGAATAACTATTTATACATGGACGTTCCACTTAGTATACTGATTCGATCAGTAATTCGGGCCCATAGCTCAGCCAGGAAGAGCGCCTGGCTTTTAACCAGGTGGTCGGGGGTTCAAATCCCTCTGGGCCCGTCGCCACAAAGGCATGTGGCGCAATGTGTAATTTTTTGCGGTGATGCATCTGAAAATGAATCAGGTACTGATTATTAGGGGCGTTAGATGGACACCAAAGACTTTCCTGTAATTGAACATGTGATGGTTCCAGAACATCACGTAATGACCCGGGAGGAAGTAGACGATCTTCTGCATAAGTATAAGATCAACTATGACCAGCTGCCCAAAATCTATCATGACGATCCAGCTGTGAAGACGATTGGCGGAAGCGTCAATGATGTTATTCGAATTGTAAGAAACAGCCAGACGGCAGGCCGTGCGGAATCGTTCCGGATGGTTGTCAAGAGGCCGAAAAAATAAACCTATTGAGGGTGATCTCTCTGCTTGACACAAACGTATTATCTTCAGCCTATTTTTCACGGGAACATGTAGCACGTCATCAGCTGGATTCATACAACAATTTTCTGGATTTTAACCTCCAGAAAGTTGTTGATGAACAGCGGATTATTGAGACCGATATCGGCCAGCGTGGGAAAGACAACGATCCCGTGTGGGTTGAACTTGGAAAAATAGAAGTATTAAAACCAGTTGTCAGAGAAGCGGACGGTTCCCAGTCCGGTCTGTTTCCCTGTGAATCCCGGCTTAGAAATTTGACCTATGCAGCACCAATCCGGCTTGACATGACCCTGGTTCAGGGTGATGAGCGCCAGGAGCCCGTTATAACAACAATCGGCCAGCTTCCTGTCATGATCGGTTCGCAGAGCTGCAATCTGCATGGCATGTCTGACGAGGAACGGGTCTCTTATGGTGAGGATTCCCATGACCCCGGCGGTTATTTCATCGTTAACGGGTCGGAACGTGTCTTGATGACACTTGAGGATCTCGCCTCCAACAAGATCATGACCGAATACACGGAGCGATACAGCGAGAGAATCTATGTTGCAAAAGTATTCTCTCAGTTCCGTGGATATCGTGCTCTTGTCATCGTTGAAAGAAACCGTAAAAACCTGCTCGAGGTCTCCTTCCCGTCCGTTGCCGGCCATCTCAGGTATGTTGACCTGATGCGCGGGCTTGGACTGAGCAGTGACCTTGATGTTGTGCATGCGGTCTCTGACGATGAACAGATTCTTACCTTCATGATGCAGAACCTCGAAGAGAGCGAATGCGATGACACCGAAGAGGGGATTATGTATGTCGGCAAAAAGCTCGCACCGAACCAGACGCGGGATTACCAGCGCAAACGTGCAGAATTTGTGCTTGACAACTATCTCCTCCCCCATCTGAATTACCTGATGCCCGAAGGTCTGAAAGAAGAGGACCCCGGATATCAGCAGGCAACCGAGAGTGTCAGGCTTGCAAAGGGATATTTCCTTGGACGAATGGCAGAGGCATGCTTTGATCTTGTGCTTGAGAACCGGAGAATTGATGATAAGGATCACTACTCTAACAAGCGGCTCAAACTTGCCGGGGACCTGATGGAGGATCTCTTCAGGATATCATTAAACCGGCTGACCCGTGATGTCAAGTATCAGCTTGAGCGTGCAAGCATGCGGCACCGTGACCTCTCTATCGGCACTGCTGTCCGTGCAGACGTGCTGACAGAACGTCTGCTCCACCCTCTTGCCACAGGAAACTGGGTCGGCGGACGTACCGGTGTGTCACAGCTGCTCGACAGAATCGATCACATGGCAGTGGTGTCCCACCTGAGAAGGGTCATCTCCCCTCTGTCGCGGTCACAGCCTCATTTTGAGGCCCGTGATCTTCACCCGACACAATGGGGCCGGATCTGTCCATCCGAAACACCGGAAGGTCCGAACTGTGGTCTTGTAAAGAACTTCGCACAGATGGTAGAGATCTCAAAAGGGGTCCCCGATAATCAGGTGGTCAACAGGACGCTCTATAATCTTGGTGTTGAAGAACTGAAACGGGAGGTATTATGAGCAAGAGTCAGAAGAAGTCCCGTGTGTTTGTAGACGGTGCGCTGATCGGCCTTTCCGATTCGCCCAATGAGATGGTCTCACGGATCCGGAAGATGAGGCGGCGGGGCGAACTTTCGTCAGAGGTCAACGTCTCGTACAAGGGATACAACAGGGATATCATCATTCATACCGACCGGGGTCGTGCCCGTCGGCCTCTGATTGTGGTTGAAGAAGGCAAACCTCTGGTCACAGAAGAGGATATCGAGTGGCTGAAATCAGGTGAAATTGACTTTCAGGACCTCATCTCCCGTGGAATCGTCGAGTATATCGATGCGGAAGAAGAAGAGGATCTCTTCATCGCGATGAACGAGTCTGAAGTCACACCTGACCACACCCATCTTGAAATTGATCCGGCACTGATTCTTGGTATCGGAGCAGCACATGTTCCGTTCCCGGAACATAATGCATCACCCCGTGTCACCATGGGTGCAGGTATGATCAAACAGGCACTCGGATTCGGATGTTCAAATATGAAACTCCGTCCGGATACCCGTGGCCACCTGCTTCACTATGCACAAAAACCGCTCGTCCATACACAGACATCTGAAATAATCGGCTCTGACGACCGGCCGGCCGGCCAGAACCTGGTCGTTGCCATTCTGTCATACGAAGGGTTCAATATTGAAGATGCGCTCATCTTCAATCAGGCATCCCTTGACCGTGGTGTGGGACGTTCACACTTTTTACGAACGTATGACGGAGAAGAACGCCGCTACCCCGGAGGTCAGGTTGATAAAATCGAGGTGCCCGACGAGGAAGTGGCAGGAGCCCGTGGAGCGGAATACTATCAGAACCTGGACACCGACGGCATCATCAACCCCGAGACTGTCGTTCATGAAAAGGACGTCATTATCGGTAAGACATCACCGCCCCGGTTCCTTGAGGAACCGTCAGGCGAACTGATCACCGTTGAGAAGCGTCGTGATACCTCGGTTACCATGCGGAGCAATGAACGGGGTATTGTTGATACGGTCATCCTGACCGAGGGTGAAAACAGTTCCCGTCTTGTTAAGGTACGGACACGTGACCTCAGGGTTCCGGAAGTCGGTGACAAATTTGCTTCACGTCACGGACAGAAGGGTGTTGTGGGCCTGATCGTTCCCCAGGAAAATATGCCGTTTACCGAAGCAGGCATTGCACCCGATCTGGTTATTAACCCGCATGCAATCCCGTCACGTATGACCATAGGACATATGCTGGAGATGCTTGGCGGAAAGGTCGGGTCTATGGAAGGCCGGCGCATCAAGGCCACCGCATTCTCCGGAGAGCCGGAAGCGAGTCTGAGAGAATCGCTTGCGAATCTTGGATTTTCCCATAATGGCCGTGAAGTGATGCGGGACGGCATTACCGGCAGACAGTTCCATACTGACATTTATATCGGTGTCATCTATTACCAGAAGCTCTACCACATGGTATCCTCAAAGATGCACGCAAGGTCCCGCGGACCGGTGCAGGTGCTGACCCGCCAGCCAACCGAAGGACGTGCCCGTGAAGGTGGTCTCAGATTTGGTGAGATGGAACGTGATGTCATGATAGGCCATGGCGCGGCAATGGCTTTGAAAGAGAGACTGCTTGATGAGTCTGACAAGGTCGAACAGTTTGTCTGTGCCCAGTGCGGTATGATTGCCTTCCTCGACCGCAACAGAAATGTGACACGCTGCCTCGCGTGCGGAAATGAGATCGATATCTATCCGGTTGAGATGAGTTATGCATTTAAACTGCTCCTGGACGAGATGAAGAGTATGGGTATCGCACCCAGGATGCACCTGGAGGACCAGGTATAGGGGGTTAAAAAACATGCCAAGTCCAAAACGAGTGGGGAAGATCGAGTTCGGTCTTCTCTCACCAAAAGAGATCCGTAAGATGAGTGTACGGAAGATCATCTGGGCAGATACCTATGATGACGATGGTTTTCCCTATCCTCAGGGTCTGATGGATCTTCACCTCGGTGTTATTGACCCGGGGCTGCGCTGCAAAACATGTGGAAACAAGGCATCGGACTGTCCGGGGCATTTCGGCCATATTGAACTGGCCAAACCCGTCACCCATGTCGGATACACACGACTCATCCGGAAACTGCTCCGTGTCTCCTGTCGTGAATGCAGCCGCCTGCTTCTGAGTCCGGACGAAGTATACAAGATTCTGGGTCCTGAAGAAGAGCGCAATGCAGATGTTATCACAGAAAAGGACATCAAAAAAGAGCGGATATGCCCCCATTGCGGTGCCCAGCAGAACAAGGTAAACTTTGAGAAGCCGACAACATTTTCAGAGATATGGACTGACGAAAACGGTCGCAAGGTTGATCACAAGCTGACTCCTGCCGACATCCGGAGCCGTCTTGAGAAGATACCCGATGAAGACCTGCGTCTCCTTGGAATAAACCCTGATGTTGCCCGTCCGGAGTGGACGCTGATCACGGTGCTTCCTGTGCCTCCGGTTACGATGAGGCCGTCGATCATTCTTGAAAACGGACAGCGCTCTGAAGATGACCTGACCCACAAGCTTGTTGACATTATCCGTATTAATCAGCGGTTTAAAGAGAATCAGGATGCCGGTGCTCCGCAGCTGATCATTGAGGATCTCTGGGAACTGTTACAGTATCACGTAACAACCTATATGGACAACGAAGTGGCAGGTTGTCCGCCTGCAAGACACCGTTCCGGCAGACCTCTCAAGACCATCTCCCAGCGTCTTAAGGGTAAGGACGGTCGTTTCAGGGGTTCACTCTCCGGTAAACGTGTGAACTTCTCAGGACGTACCGTCATTTCACCCGATCCCAACATGAGTATCGGTGACGTGGGCATCCCTCTTGCGATTGCAAATGAGATGAGTGTGCCCATCCGGGTGACGCCATTCAATCTGGAAGAAGTCCGGGCAATGGTGCTCAAAGGTCCAATCCGGAAGACACTGACGGAACCATGCGGTGCGAATTATGCCATCCGGCCCGATAACAGAAGGGTTCGGCTGAATGAACTCACCTGTGAGACCGTTGCTGAACAGCTCGAACCGGGCTGGACTGTTGACCGTCATCTGAGAAACAATGACATTGTGCTCTTCAACCGTCAGCCGTCCCTTCACAGAATGTCCATTATGGCTCACCGGATCATTCTGATGAACGGAAGAACATTCCGTCTGAATCCTGCCGTATGTCCACCATACAATGCTGATTTTGATGGTGATGAGATGAACCTTCATGTTCCGCAGACCGAAGAGGCACGGGCTGAAGCCCATATGCTCTGTTCTGTCTATAAGAATATTCTCTCGCCGCGTTTTGGCGGACCGATCATCGGCGGTATCCACGACCACATATCGGGTATCTTCCTGTTGACACACACCCTGCGGTGGTTTACCAAAGAGGAAGTCATCTCATTAATTAAGTTTAATCCGCCTGAGCACCTCCCGAAACCCGGCAAGGTAGAGAATGGAACCGAATACTGGTCTAATAAACAGGTATTCTCGATGATTCTCGCTGACGACCTGAACCTGGTATACCGCGCCAGCTCCTGTAAGGACTGTGAGGTATGTAAAAAAGCTGACTGCGAGCGGGACGCGTATGTTCAGATCTTCAATGGACAACTGCTCACCGGCACCATTGATAAGAAATCGATTGGTGCGTTCAAGGGAAATATTCTTCAGCGGACTATCAGACAGTACGGACAGAGGCGGGGTGCACAGTTTATTGACGATTTCACCAGGCTCTCCATCCGGGCCATTATGTTTGACGGGTTTTCATTCGGTATTGATGATGAAGATCTCTCAAAGACCGAGTATAAACAGATCGATGAGGGTCTTGATGAGGCAACCCGTGATGTCGAGCGCCGTATTCAGATCTATGAAGAAGGCCAGCTTGAACCGATGCCGGGCCGTACGCTCGAAGAGACCCTTGAGATGCAGATCATGCAGGTGCTCGGAAAAGCCAGGGATAAAACCGGTGAAATTGCAGGACGTCACCTGGGTCTCTCCAACAGTGCAGTGGTCATGGCTGTCAGTGGGGCGCGTGGTTCAATGCTGAACCTGACCCAGATGGCCGGTTGTATCGGTCAGCAGGCAGTACGTGGTGAACGTATTACCCGTGGATATGAAGACCGGACACTGCCTCATTTCAAACGTGGAGACCGCGGGGCACCTGCCCATGGATTTGTGCGCAACAGTTACAAGAGCGGACTGACGCCGACCGAGTTCTTCTTCCACGCCATTGGTGGTCGTGAAGGTCTTGTCGATACTGCGGTTCGTACTTCACAGAGTGGATACCTGCAGCGCAGAATGATCAACGCACTTCAGGATCTGAAGGTGGCGTATGACCTGACTGTCCGGACAACAGGTGGACGAATTATCCAGTTCCAGTACGGTGAAGACAGTACCGATCCTTCAAAGGGTTGTTTTGGTGATCCGGTTGATGTCCGTGGTATTCTTGAAAACGTGCTAAAGGAGGAGATCTGATGGATTCCAACATGATTGAGGTGATTGATGCAGCAGAGATCCCGGAAAAAACGAAGACTGACCTGAAAAAATTAATGGAAGGTCATGAAATCTCCTCTGAACAGTTTGAAGAGATTATGCGGCAGGTATATGTTGAGTATAAGGCGACCCGTATTGAACCGTGTGAAGCGGTAGGCGTTATCGCAGCACAGTCCATCGGCGAACCCGGTACTCAGATGACCATGCGAACCTTCCACTATGCGGGTGTCGCTGAAATTAACGTCACCCTCGGTCTGCCTCGTTTAATCGAGATTATGGATGCACGTAAAAGTCCGTCCACACCGACCATGACCATCTACCTGAACGGGGAATACGCGAATAACCGTGACCGCGCCCGTGACGTGAGCTGGCAGATTGAGGCAACGCGCCTCAATGAGTTTGGCGATGTTTCAACGGATCTCGTTCAGATGATGGTGACGGTAAAGATTAACCGCGAAGTCTGTGATAAGCGTAAGGTCACAGTCGAGGAGATCATTGAACGGGCCCCCGATAAGATCAGGCATAAACGTCATTACCGCGACTTTGAAGCAGAACCGGATGTTGACAATCAGCTGCTGACCTTCTATCCAAAGGACCGTGAGAGTTACCAGAATCTCTTCCAGATGGCAAACCATGTGCGCGATGTCATCGTCCAGGGTATTGACGATATTGAGCGCGTTGTTGTCAGGAAGGAGAGCGGAGAGTATATACTTTATACCGAAGGCTCAAATCTTAAGGATGTATTCAACGTGCACGGTGTTGACACAACCCGTACACGGACAAATAACATTTCAGAGATATCAGAGGTTCTGGGAATCGAGGCTGGCAGAAACGCAATCATCGATGAATCTCTGAGCACACTACGTGAACAGGGTATCGATGTCGATGTGCGTCATATCATGCTTGTTGCAGATATGATGTGCATGGAAGGTGAAGTCAAACAGATTGGACGTCATGGTATTGCCGGTGAGAAAGAGAGTGTTCTTTCCCGTGCAGCATTTGAAGTCACAGTCAATCACCTGCTTGATGCAGCAGTAGCAAATGAAGAGGATATCCTTCAGGGTGTCACAGAGAATGTCATCGTCGGTCAGCCAATTCAGCTTGGAACCGGAGATGTGAAATTAATTGCAAAACCATTTAATTAGGAGCAAAATTATGGACTTCGAAAGCTCATTGCGCCGCGCAATAAAGACAGGAAAAGTATTCAGCGGCCAGAAATCAACCAAAGAATGCATTGAAAACAAGACAGCCCAGATGGTTGTTGTTGCGAAGAATTGTCCGGAAGAATATGTAAAATATCTGTCCGGTGTAGAGGACACCTTCATCTATACATTTGACGGTTCAAGTGTCATGCTTGGAAAATCATGCGGCCGACCCCACATGGTCAGCGCACTTGCAGTCGTTGATGCAGGTGAATCAGACATCCTTTCACTCAAGAGGGCATAATATGGGAGAAATCGTACTAAATGAACAGAGCCTTCAGCTGATGGCTGAGTTTGAACAGCTCACGGGTGCAGGCAGCAGAGACTGTATCATTGACGAGAGAAATGAACGTCTGATCTTCGTCATCAACCCCGGCGAGATGGGTCGTGCAATCGGCAAACAGGGTTCAAGCATCAAGAAAGCATCCGAGGAATTAGGACGGCGCATTGAAGTCGTTGAATTTTCCGATGATGCAGAGCAGTTCCTCAGGAATTGTTTCCTTCCGGCACGAGTCACATCCATTCTCTTTGAAGAGAATGAAGAGGATGAACTCGTCGCGTTTATCGATGTTGTTGAAGAAGACCGTGGCATTGCAATCGGCAAGGCCGGTAAGAATATCTTCAAGGCAAAGTGCCTTGCAGAACGTCAGCACGATATTGCGAATGTTCAGCTGGTCCAGGACGACGCTGAATAATTCCATCTTTTTTTAACAGTTATATCCGCTGAACGCATGCACTTTGCGTCAGGCGGTATGCGCCGGTTCATGACACACACTGTATGTCTGGATGAAGTAATACTGCACATATCTTAACCGCAGCCATGGCCACCCTGTATGGGTGATATACAAAATAAATAAAGTCAGGGGTTGTTGGTTCTGGTCTTCAGCCATGTTGAGAGGAGCCCGAAACAGCCTGTCAGCATCATGTCACCATAGGGTGCCGCCTGATACGCATCCGGAAGAATCTTTCTGCGGTTCGGGCCGGTGACGGCGACAAGGGACGGACTGCAGGCACGGTGAACGGCGGCCCCGTGGCCGTGGTCGTCAAAGACCTCCTCATTTGTCAGCGTGCCGTTCCGGAGTTTCGTCAGGTAGTGCTGACAGGTTCCGTTATTGATCAGGACACGCGAATGATGCTCAAACACACCGCATATCTCATCCCCCTCGATGGTAACGGCCAGCGTATGGCCGTTTCCTGCATTGATGATGGTGACGCCACGATCCCGTGCGTTCTGCACAACCGGGTCCTGGAGTGCACCAAGCACGGCGGCAGCGCCGGTATCCATGACGAGGGCATCAGGCGCTGTGTCCAGAATGGCCTGCATCCGGGTCATGGACGGGGCAGGAGGGTCCTGAATGAGCGAACTGATATTCCAGTCTCCTCTCTCAAGCGTCTCTCTCATATGGAGAAATCTGAACTTCCGGTTGCTCATATCCGGGCTGTAGCCGTGGTCCTGCACCGCCACCGCCAGATTTTTTGGATATTCTATACCAAACCGCGAACATGTCTCCTGCAGTTCGGCCTTCATATAATCCCCGGTATGGATGATGACGGCATCCTCCGGGGGCGTCTCTGTGACAGTAACGCCAATGCTCTTCACATAATCAAGATTGTCGCGAATGGATAACGCTGCCGAGGGTGTTGCAGAGAGTTGCAGACCTTTGGGCAGCCACTGTTTAATGGTCCGGGTATTCTTCCCCCCTCCCATCACCGGCCCTTCGAGATGGACAGGTCGTCCCTCTGCTGCCGCCTGCTCAATCGCCTGACCTGTGATCACATTGGGTGACGGCAGTACCATTTTGACAGAATTTTCAATAGGCTGGCCGGGTGTATAGAATAAGATGTCCTGTGTCCCCCTCCCGATGTCAAGGAGGAGGACCGGTTCAGATGGCCCTCTCATATAATTTCATATGGGGGGTAAAAATAGTTAAACTTCTACCCGTCTGTCAGCAACAGAGAGACATGATTCCGGATTCTTTTCAGACCGGAATTCCCTGAACTGTTTGAGGGATACCGTGAGGTCACGGGTAAAGGCAAAGTAGCCAACCTGAGTATTTCTGCAGAGGTTCATCGCCATATCCATGAGACCACGCGGGTCCGGCCGCGCCTCTCCCAGCCAGATATGGAAGATATTGCCCCCGTCGACAATGGGGAAGAATACGTGTTCAATCTCCATCCGTTTCGTGAGCGGTACATCCGCACCCGGCGTCACATGGGTGCCGTTGGTATAGTAGACCGGCAGATCAAATTTCTGTCCCAGTTCGGGAATGGCGGCCTCCAGATCGCCCTTGATCACCTGTTCGGCAGGGGACCGGAACCGCTGGTCAATTAGATCTGCAATAGCAAATCTCTGTCCGGTCGTCTCCGCGGGCGTCCGGGCCAGAGCGATGGTCATCCCTGTCTTACGGGAGATCTCCTTGGAGTAGAGATCCATCTCTGTCAGTGCCCGGATGGCGAAGTTGAATGCTTCGCGGCTCTCGTGCAGCTGGTATCCGGTATGGTGCTGGACCATCTCGTTAACGCCGACAATGCCGATGGTGTAGACCAGACCTTCAAAATCAACCGCGATGGGGCCACGCTCTTCCATATCGGGATCATTCGGGTCCTTTGGCCGCTGCATGGCAAACGGCATCCGTCCGGTTGACCGGATCTGATTCATCCAGCGCCGTTTGATCCGGAATATTTCAACAGAGACGTCCATTAACTTTTTGAGTTCTGCAAAGAGCCGTTCATCATCTCCCTCCGCCTTATATGCCGCACGGGGGCAGTTGATGGAGAGTACCTGCCATGAACCCATTGAAAAGTGCTTTCCGTCGGTAAACAGCATCTTGTCATCAAATTGATCGTCTTCGTCTGCAAGAGACGAGAACTGATACGCACAGCACTGGTAACAGGAGATGCCCTCTCCTGAACCACGGTATGCCGGAATCTGGTTGTCATAATACGGCGTGCCGTACTTTGATGCGAGTTCGAATGTCATCAGGTAAAGTTCGTGGTATGTGGGCAGATCGGGATTGGCCCGGTTAAATTCCTCATCCTCAGTCAGGAAGTCAGGTTCAATACTGATCTCGGGCTTGGGGAAATTGAATGGTTTACCCCAGTAATCCCCTTCCAGCATCACTTCCATGAGGGCCTTAAAGAGCAGCCGCACTTCCCGTTCAAACTCACTATACTTTCGTTCGGGAGCCTGGACGCCGTTCCATACCTTGCCTTTATAGACGCAGGGTTTCTCCTTCCAGAGCGAAGGCACTCCCGGCGAGAGCTGGACCGATGAGAAGACGACCTGACCACCGCGGGCCACCATCATCTGCGTCATCTCGTATACAAACATCTGCATGAGCTGCATGATATCAGGATACGACAGCCCTTCAAAATACGGGGCGAGGAATGTCAGGAAGTTGTAATATCCCTGTCCGCCTGCAAAGTTAGTCTGGGCGCTGCCGAGTGCCTTCACTGCGTGGAGAACGGCAACCTCGGCACGCTTGGCAGGGCCCGCGACAGATGCCTTTGTCCCGCTCCCGTCCGGCATCAGGCCATAATAAAAGAAATACCGCAGGTCCCAGTCCTGGCAGAAGGGCCGGGTTCCGAAATATTCGAGATCATGGATGTGGAGGTCTCCGGCCAGATGGTAATCAGCCAGTTCCGGGGGCAGCTGAAGCAGATACTGTTCTTTACTGATTTTATCCGCTTTCTTCTTGTGCGATGTCTCGGCATTTTCCTGGAGATTGGCATTATCATGCGACTCAAATCCCCTGCCCACATCGATTAAATGTGCATCAAATACCGGCGTACCGACGCGTGTACAGACATTCCGGTATTTGATCAGATCCCGTTCCAGGAGAGTGATATTAAGAATTTCACGGATTAAGGGGCCGGACAGGGATTTTAGTCTGAGCTTTTTTATTCTGGTCTCGACTTCAAGCGCAATGTCGCGTGCAAGTTCTTCATCCGCGCCCTTGCCTCCATAAAAAGTCTCAACGAGTTGCGTCTCTTTAAGTATCTGGGTGACAATTTTTTCCCTGTCCCATTCTAAGATATGGCCCCTCGATGTTCTGACTTTGGGAAGTGTTGGTACAAAAAAGCCATCGAGAGTCTGCTGATTCTCTGCATGACGGGGATTTGCCGGCATATCAATCTCCCCGGAGCAATGAATCAACGACTGTCTCACGCACTCCTTCGGCACCAAAGAGATCCTTTGATGTCAGAAATGTTGTTCCGACCTGAAGGACCGGCGCTTCACGTACAAATACATTATTAATTCTGAGTTCCGTCAGCGCCTCTGCATCCATCATATTGAGGATGGTATACGGCATACCTGCCGCATTCAGGTATTCCTTTAACAGTTCACAGTTCGGGCAGTTTTCAAGGGTATAAACATTGATCTTGGTTGCGTCTGTCACAGAAAGAAATCCCCCATGGATTTTGTATATCAGTGTTGTGTCCGAACTAAAAATAATTCTTCTTTCCTGTCCCGGTGATGAGTGGGCATGGGTAACCCTATGTGATAAAAAGTTCAATAGATATGTATATGGTCCGGGCCTTTTTTGCTGTTGAACTCACTGATGATATCAGGAACCAGTGCGATGCCGTGCAGGATATGCTCCGGCACAGTGATGCGAAACTGAACTGGGTGAATCCTGCTCTCGCGCATATCACCCTGAAGTTTCTGGGAGATATTTCTGATGACCTGCTGCGTTCTGTACAGGAAATAATGTCTGAATTCTCATTTAAACCGACTGAGATCACCGTGTCGGGTGTTCAGCTTCATCCGAAAAAACGGCCGAGGATCGTCTGGGCCGATGTATCCGATAACGGATGGGGTGAGGCAACGGTTGCTGAACTGGACAGACTTCTTGCACCGCTGGGCATCACATCCGAGACCCGGATATTTACCCCGCACGTAACACTCGGGCGTATCAAACGGTATGACCCTTCATTGCGCGCCGCATTAGAGAAGGTGGCCGGGCATGCATTCGGACAGATGTCGGTTGATACCATCACCCTGAAAAAGAGCAGCCTCACCCCGCTCGGGCCGGTGTATGAGGATGTCATGGAGATTACGGCATGAATACGAGAACGGAAACAGAGGAAGCGGTGCTGTCGTCTGTTCGCCCGCAAAGAGATGAAATAGACGATATATGTGCCGTGGCAGAGATGCTTCTCAAAGCGGTGAATGAGAGCGGGACTGCAAAGGGCATGGTCGTCGGTTCTGTCGCACGGAATACCTGGATCAGCGGCGACCGAGATATTGATGTCTTTATGCTCTACCCGCCCGACATGTCCCGGGAAGCACTCGAAGAAGAGGGCATTATCCTCGGCAGGTCGATTGCATCGCGGTTTGGCGGTCAGTTTGTTGAAAAGTATGCTGAACACCCGTATGTTAATGCGACGGTATCCGGGTTTGACGTGGACCTGGTGCCCTGTTATGCCGTGACCGATGCTGCATGCATTCAGAGCGCTGTTGACAGGACGCCGTTTCACACCCGGTATATCCAGTCCCATATCGGCGGTCTTGAGGACGACGTACTGCTCATGAAACAGTTCTCAAAGGCGGGCGGCGTGTATGGCTCGGACCTGATGACGGAAGGCTTTGCAGGATACCTGTGTGAACTGCTCGTCCTGACATACGGTGGATTCGGCCCGCTCATTAAGGCCTGCCGGTCCTGGCAGACCGGGCAGACGATTGACATTGCGGGCCATCAGGGAAAACAATTTGACGATCCGCTGGTTGTCATCGATCCGGTCGATCCCAACAGGAATGTGGCCGCCTCGGTCTCACGGGCAAAGATGGGGGAGTTTATTGAGCTCTGCCGGGGTTATTGTAAATCCCCAGCGAGGGACTATTTCTTACTGCCTGCAGCACGGGGCATCACCCGGAGCGACTTTGAACGGATGCTCTCGGAGCGCGGGACCGGACTGTATGGTATCAGTTTTGCAACCCCGCACCAGATTCCCGATATCGTTGTCCCGCAGCTGAGGAGAACGACGGCAGGCATTGCCTCCCTCCTTGAACGGAACGGATTTGTCATCAACCGCTACGATGCGGCGATGGGTGATGAACGCTGTTATCTCCTCTTTGAGATGCTTGTCGACCGGCTCCCCCCCCTCTACACGCATACGGGCCCTCCCGTTGATAATGCGGCGAATGCAGGAAAGTTCAGGGACAAGTATCTTCATCAGGATGTATTTTCAGGCCCGTTCATTAATGAGGACGGCAGGTATGCCGTTGAGATGCAGAGGAAACGGGTGAATGTATCCGCACTCCTCAGATCAGATGACCTCTTCTCAGCGAGAATGGGTAAGCATGTGATGAAGTCCATGAAAAATGACTGTGAAATCAGAACAGGTGCGGACTGCTGGGATGAAGAGTTTAAGGATTTCCTGGGCACATTCTTCAATAAGATATCATCCGCTGTTGCCCTGAAGAGACAGTAACTTTTTTTTATATTTCCGACGGGGTTTTCGGATTATGTTTCCTGCGGATATATATTATTATATATCTCCGTGCTCAATCAGTTATCATACTCGGGCCCGGGTATTGTTTTTTGTCGGGTGATTTGTGTTATGGAAATCCGGAAAGTTCAGGTAACAGGTGGTTCGTCTTTTATTGTTTCACTGCCCAAGGAGTGGATAAAGACTTCCGGCATTCATAAAAATGATCCCGTGGGTCTGATCATTCAGCCCGACGGGTCGCTTACGGTAACGCCGGGCATATCGGGTAAGGCGTCAGAACGGGTGAAAATATTTGACCTGAACCGTTTTGATGGTGCGGACATTCTGTTTCGCTCGCTTATCGGTGCCTATGTGGCGGGATATAATATTATTGAAATAGTCTCACCGGGGAGAATCCCTTCCTGGGTGCACAAATCCGTGAGAAAATTTACGCAGAGGACGGTGGGCCAGGAAGTCTCTGATCAGACGGATAAAAAAATTGTGATCCGCGATCTCTTAAACCCCGGTGAGATGCCGTTTGCCAGTACGCTCAGGAGGATGGGGGTGATCGTTGCCGGTATGCAGCGGGATGCCGTCTTTGCCCTGAAGACCCGTGATGAGGAGCTTGTTGAGGATGTGATCCTGCGTGATCGTGATGTGAACCGCCTCTACTGGCTCGTTTCCCGTCAGTTCAATCTGCTGTTACGGAATGTTTCATTGTCCCGCGAGATGGGCGTTGACATTGAACTCGCCCTGATTTATCTGCAGATATCAAGGGTGATTGAACTGGTGGGTGATCATGTCGTCAAGGTCGCGGAGAGCATCAGGAGTCTGATGTATACGTCTCTGGAGAAGAAGATGATCGATCTCATCGAGGTTAAAAGCCGGGAATCTCTGGATATCTTTGAGGGAAGTCTTGAATCATTCTTTGAAAAAGACATTCTGAAGGCCAATACACTGATCTCTGATGTACATGATTTTGTAGAGAAATGCAATGACGTCTCCGGCTGGTTGTTTGATCTGGGTGTGTCAGGCGTTGTCTCAATCGGCTACTGTGTGGAGAACTTCCGCAGGGTGGGGGAGTATGCAGGAGTGATCTCTGAGAATGCGATCAATTACCTGGTAAATGAGAACCCCTGATCTTTTTTGATCGTTACTATATTGACCTATATAGTATATGGACGATATCCGGTAGGTTGAGTGCTATCTATAAATACTTTATTTGAGTCATGACTACCCATGACACTGTCAGCTGATGTGACAAAAACACTGGAGAGAATTGAGGCAGACAATGTGAAGTTTGTCCGCCTGCAGTTCTCCGACATACAGGGACTGCCAAAGAATGTTGCCATCCCGGCATGGCAGGCGGAAAAAGCTCTCACAGAGGGGATATCCTTTGATGGTTCTTCCATTGAGGGGTTCGCACGGATTGAAGAGTCTGACATGGTCCTGAAACCGGACATTTCAACATACGCCCTTCTTCCATGGAGGAGAGAGGAATGCCCGGTTGCACGGTTCATCTGTGATGTCCACATGCCTGACGGCACGCCGTTTGAAGGTGACCCGAGATATATCCTCAAGAAGGCACTCGCTGAAGCAAAGGAGATGGGCTATACCTTTAACACCGGTCCTGAACTGGAGTTCTTCCTCTTCAAACTTGATGAAGAGGGCATGCCCACAATTGTCCCGCAGGACAGGGGCAGTTACTTTGACCTGGCACCGACAGACCTTGCAGAAGATGTGCGTTCAGAGATTGTCCTTGCACTGACAGACATGGGTTTTGAGATTGAGGCATCCCACCACGAGGTGGCGGAGAGTCAGCATGAAATTGACTTTAAGTATGGCGATGCGTTAAAAACAGCCGATAATGTCATCACCTTCAAGTATGCGACAAAGTCCATCGCACTCCAGAACGGGTTGAATGCAACCTTTATGGCCAAGCCGAAATCCGGAATATGCGGAAGCGGCATGCATGTCAATGCCTCGCTCTTCAGAGACGGGGAGAATGTGTTTTATGATCCGGAGGCACCGCTTCAGCTCTCTGAAACCGCCCTGCATTTCATCGCCGGTGTGCTGGAGCATGCAAAGAGTATCACCCGGATTGCCAATCCGACGGTCAACTCCTACAAGCGGCTGGTGCCCGGGTATGAAGCGCCGGTGTATGTGAGCTGGAGCGCACAGAACCGTACGGCCCTGGTGCGTGTCCCCTCCCCCCGCGGAAAGAGCACACGTATGGAACTGAGGAGCCCTGACCCGACCTGCAATCCCTACCTGACCTTTGCTGCCATTCTGGCCGCAGGTCTGGACGGTATAAAAAAGCAGCTCGTTCCCCCCGCAGGTGTGAACCAGAACATCTTCGAGATGACCGATGAAGAGCGCAGCAGATCACATATTGACACACTTCCGGGCGACCTGATCACGGCCAACCGGCACCTCTTAGAGGATACGCTCATCTGTAATACGCTCGGGAGTCATGTTATCGACGGACTCAACAGTATTGCACAGATGGAGTGGGATTCATTCCGGACTGCGGTGCATCCCTGGGAGATTGAACAGTACCTGACAAGGTTCTGATAAAAAAAACGGGGGGAGAGATGGTACCTCTCCCCCCGTTAGAATGTTCCCGCATCACAGAAGACACATGAGAAATTCCGAATATTATTTTCGGAGTGATCAGTTAAAAATGGTTTGATACATGGCAATCGATAGCGGAGATACCGCATTTATCATCATATGTACGGCGATGGTCATGCTTATGGCCCCTGCCGTGGGGCTGTTCTATGGCGGAATGGTCAGGAGGAAGAATATCATCTCGATGATCGGTCTTGCCTTTGTGGCATTTGCAGTGGTGAGTATCCAGTGGGTGGTCGTCGGCTACAGCCTTGCGTTCGGCCCGGATATCTGTGGGTTCATCGGCGGTCTGGACCATGTCATGCTCGCCGGTGTCGGACTCGGGGGTGATGGCATACCTGATATACTGTTCATGGTCTTCCAGCTCGTATTCGCCGCCCTGGCCCTTGCGATCATCACGTCAGGTGCGGCTGAACGGGTAAAACTCAGTTCGTTTATCGTATTCGGTCTGTTGTGGACGACGCTCGTCTATGATCCGCTTGCACACTGGGCATGGGGAGGGGGCTGGGCTTCGCAGCTCGGTGCACTTGATTTCGCAGGGGGGACGGTGGTGCACATCAGTTCGGGTTTCGGCGCTCTTGCTCTCTGCCTGGTCCTGGGTGTCCGCAAGGGTTTCGGGAAGTATGGGATGGAGCCATACAATGTTCCGATGACCCTCCTGGGTGCGGCACTGCTGTGGTTTGGCTGGTTCGGGTTCAATGCCGGCAGTGCACTGGCAGCAGACGGCATTGCAGCGAATGCGTTTGTGGTGACGAACACCGCGGCGGCGGCCGGTGCCCTGGCCTGGATGGTGGCATCATGGATACAGGGGAAACCCGCCACACTGGGCATTGTCTCCGGTGCAGTGGCGGGGCTTGTTGCAATCACACCGGCGGCAGGGTTTGTTGACGTGAAGGCATCCCTGGTCATCGGTGCACTGGCAGGAATGATATGTTACTCTGCCCTTTTGTGGAGGCAGAAGAAGGGTATTGATGAGTCGCTGGATGCCTGGGCCATCCACGGTGTCGGCGGGTTGTTTGGCGCTCTGGCGACAGGTATCTTTGCAACGGCTGCCATCGGCGGGGTAGACGGCCTCTTATATGGCAACGCGAGCCAGTTCCTCATACAGGTGCTGGACGTAGTGGTGGCAATGGGCTATGCCTTTGTTGTGACCTACATTATTGCAAGGGTTGTTGACAAAGTGATGGGTCTCCGTGTCGATGAGAAGGAGGAGTATGTCGGCCTGGATATATCCCAGCACGGCGAGACGGTGGAGGCATAAAAGATGAAGAAGGTAGAAGCAATCATACGGCCTGAAAAGGTGGAGGATGTGAAGGCGGCCCTTGATGAAGGGGGATTTTTTGCCATGACTGTCACAAATGTGCATGGCAGGGGGGTGCAGCGCGGTATATCCCTTCAGTTTCGCGGAAGGAAAATAAATGTCGACCTGATACCCAAGGTAAAAATTGAGATGGTCGTCGAGGATGAGGAGGTGGCGGAGATCATATCAATCATCCAAAGAGTGGCGGTGACGGGCGAGGCAGGTGATGGCAAGATCTTTGTCATCCCTGTTGATATGTCTGTACGCGTCAGGGAAAAATTATAAGAGAATTATTTTAAACGCATAATTTTCCAAACCTTCTTTTCTCTCTGAAGATTTTTACGAAAAAAGCAGGCAGGAAGCCCATGACTTTAGTCGTGAATAGTTGACTCTGTGCTCAGCTCTGTCGCATTGATCTGAATTCCTCTTGCTCATTTCTTTTTGAGGGTGGAAGAAACCGGATGAATGTGCCTGAATTTCTATTGTCAGGTTGGATTGCAGGAATAAAATGTTGAGAAAAAAGGGATTATTCGAGAAGGATATCGAGCGCTTCGTCCCTGTATGATTCCATGAGGTAGGGGATGCCCGATACTTCTGCTGCTTCAGGTGTAAGTGCCATCAGGTCGTTTCTTGAAACTGAACTGAAACTGAAGTTGCGACTTCCTGCCATAACCTGCTGCATTCCTGTTCTGAAACGCTGTGCGTAGGTGTAAATACCGACTGCGCCAAGAGGAATTTCGTCGATTCTTCCATCGAACTTTTCTTTGAGCTCCTGGTAGGATACAAAGATCTCTTCAACTGAAGAACCGTATTTTGAAACGCTCTTCGGCAGTTCGTCATTCTCAAGCCATTTGGCGATGTTCTTTCCGACCATGCCCGGGATCATGAGTGCACGACCCATGCAGACTGCCTTAAAGTACGGTGCACCCATGCAGAGCGCCTTGAACGCATTTGCTTCATCTGCGAATCCGCCTGCGATTGCAAGGTCCGGCACGCGGTAGCCCTTCTGTTCAAGCTGGGTTGCAAAGTCGTATGCAAGAGACTGGAGATAGAATGTCGGGATACCCCATTCGTTCATCATTGGCCATGGGCTCATTCCTGTTCCGCCCGGTGCGCCGTCTATGGTAAGCAGGTCAATTTTTGCTTCGGCTGAATAGCGTATTGCCATCGCAAGTTCCTTCATTGAGTAGGCGCCGGTCTTGAGTGTCACGCGCTTGAAACCAATGTCGCGGAGGCGATCCACTTCTTCCAGGAATCCTTCTTTTGAAACAAATCCGAGGCGGGAATGGCGTTCGAATTCCTTAATTGCACCGTCTTCAAAGGCCTTCTGAACGTCGTGGCGTGTGGGATCAGGAAGGACGATGTATCCGCGCTCTTTCAGTTCGGTTGCACGTGAAAGGGAACCGACTTTTATTTCACCGCCGATACATTTCGCACCCTGTCCCCACTTCAGTTCGATTGTTTCGAGGTTGTGTTTGCTGGATACATATTCTGCTGTACCAAGTCGCGTGTCCTCAACGTTGAGCTGGACAAGAAGTTCTCCATATCCCTCATGGAATTTCTTATATGTTTCAATTCTTCTGTCCATCTCAGGTGAACTGATCACCTTTCCGTTTTGGTCAAGCTTAAGATCGGGGTCGACACCGCAGACATTTTCACCACAGACAAGGGTAATCCCTGCAATTGCCGCACCGATTGCGAAGTGTTCCCAGTTTTTGCGTGCAATATCGGTTGATCCGAGTGCTCCGGTAAAGATAGGAACTTTCATCGGGACCTTAATGTCCCATCCATACTCCACTTCAGTGTCTACATCTTCGAAGACTGCTGTATCGGAGTTGGCTTTTACGCCTTTGGGAAGTCCGCGTGCACCGACTGCGTATCCATGGATATTGAGATGTGAGTAGTCAATCGGGTAATCTTTATCCGCCCCTGCTGTTACTTCCCCGAATGGTCCGGGGTAGAGTACTTCACGGCCTCTGAAAGATGAAAGCCAGATATCACAATTTCCCTTGCATCCGTCAATACATCGTGAACACATACCCGACATAGGTACGACATTTTTTGAACGTGTGAATGTGTGAAGAGCCTCATCCGAATTGGGTGTTTTAAGGTTTGCCATAATTTACCTCCAGATATTTTGGTATTGCAGGAATCTTAGTTTCATTCACAAATATCCTGCAATACGTATCATTTTTGAAATTACAGGAGTTATACTCCTGATATGTGGCATGTCACCAGACATGCCATTATCATCCATATTTCTATGAATGCTTACAAGAATCTTCTTTCCTACGCGTATAAATATTTCCATATAGATTATAGGAATGATGTTGTCGCAAAAGATTATATTGTCAACTGCCCACGACTGAATTCGTGGACTTCCTGCCTGTCTTCACTGTGAAACCTAACGGTTGCATGCTCTTTTTTTCAAAACATAGATATGAACGAATCCTCAATTATCATACTGATGAATTGTTCTCATTTCTGCAATGCCGCAATTGGTATAGGGTGGTTGTGAAATGACCTTTGAGCGTTCTGAGAGAAGATCTGTTGAGATATTGCGTATTCTTTCAGAACAGCAGCAAGGGCCTCTCGGCGCGAAGCGGCTCAGTGAGCTGATGGCTGAACGCGGATTTTCGATGTCTGACCGGGCAGTACAGTATTATCTTCAGTACCTTGATGAGCAGGGATTTACCCGCAAAGTGGGTAATAAAGGCCGGGTTCTTACGACAGACGGTCATTCTGAGGCAGGGGATGCCCTGGTTGATGATCGTATGGGGTATGTGATATCCCGGCTTGAACAGCTTTCATTTAATGTATCGTTTGACCCGAAGACGCTGACCGGGGATATTGCCTACAACCTGACCTATGTACCGTATGATGAGATTGAACATGTTACGCGGGCATATGATGAGGTGATAAACCGTGGTTACAGTTTCTTCAGGGGCTACTCTATAACCGATAACGATCCCCGTCTCCCGCCGGATACGGTCGGGTTTATATCCGCCTGTTCTATAACGATGGACGGCGTGCTCCAGAATAACGGGATTGGTGTTGATATTGTATATGGGGGGAGGTTCCGTATTACTGATAATCAGCCGGTCTGTTTTGATGACCTGATCCGCTACCGGGGCACAACAATAGATCCTCTGTCTCTTTTTATTAATGCAGGTCTGACCTCGGTTGATAGTCTGGTTCATACCGGGAGCGGGGTGGCGCTTGTGAATGTCAGGGAGGTGACTGTTCAGGCAAGAGAAAAGGTCGAGGGTATTATTGATGATATGGCAGGCTGCGGGTTTGTCCGTCCGGTCGGTATGGGTACGAGCCCGTTTAATCTGAGGCCCGATCCCTACCGTCTCTCGATTGTCTTCTTCAGCGGTCTGAATCTGGTGGCGAATGCCATTGAGCAGGGATGCAATGTGACGACGGATATTGGTGCGGGGATTATACCGTTTTCGAAGATTGCGGGGGAGGGGAGGTAGTTGTGAGGAAAACCGTTACGAATGATCTAAAACGGGTCATTTTCAGAATGATATAATCCTCTACTTTTTCTCTGGTTCATGCAGTACTCGATTGGGATAAAGAGAACCGTGACAGGCGAAAAATGAATGCACACGGTGTTGAGGATTTCAGAACAGTATGATGGTGCAGATGGTGTTTTACATGGCTGAAGACAAGAACCGGAAAATTATACAAAATAAAAACGATGAAATCCTGCCACTTTTAAGTGAAGTCCGAAATCTCATACTAACGGCCAGAAAAAATGCCGCACAAAATATCAATACATTACAGGTGCTCACAAACTTTGAGATTGGAAAGCTTATCGTTGAAAACGAGCAGTTGGGAGATAACAGGGCAGAATACGGAAAACAGACGCTCAAAGATTTATCTGAAAGCCTGACAAGAGAGTTTGGACGGGGATTTTCAAGAAGCAATCTTGAGTATATGCGCAGGTTTTTTATTGAGTATCGGATTTGTGCTCCTGCAATATCCCAGACAGCGTCTGGGAAATTGGGCAATGAAACATACTGTTCCTCTGCAATTGCGCAGACAGTGTCTGCCCAATCGTCGCATTTTACCCTAAGCTGGTCTCATTATGTATTCCTGATGGGAATAAAATCCAGGGATGAACGCCAATTTTACGAGATTGAATCAACAGAAAACAGTTGGTCGCTTGCAGAACTAAAGCGTCAGTCTAACTCCGGGTTATATGAAAGACTTGCACTGAGCAGGGATAAAGAAGGAGTCCGGGACTTGTCATACAACGGGCAGAGAATCACAAAACCGGAGGATATGATAAAAAATCCGCTTGTTCTTGAATTCCTTGGACTTGATGAGAAGGAAAAATATTCGGAAAACGATCTTGAATCTGCAATAATTGACAAATTGGAACACTTTCTTCTCGAACTCGGCAAGGGATTTCTATTTGAAGCACGTCAGAAGAGATTTACATTTGACTCCGACAACTATTATGTGGATTTAGTCTTCTACAACAGATTACTGCGTTGTTACGTCCTGATTGACCTTAAAATAGGAAAGCTTACCCATGAAAACCTTGGACAGATGCAGATGTACGTCAATTATTTTGACCGGCATGTTAAACTGGACGATGAAAACCTGACGATCGGTATCATCCTCTGTAAAACAAACAACGACGCCCTCGTACAGCTCACACTTCCTGAAAATACAAATGTGTATGCCTCCCGCTACCAGCTCTATCTCCCTTCAAAAGAAGAGCTCCGGCAAAAGCTCATAGAATGGTCTGATGAAAGCATGGAAGAAATAGAATATGATTTCTGATATGATGCGATTCTCATTCGATGTGAACCTAATATTTCAGCTCAATGGAATACATTCCATTGTAGGGCTCTTTACCGGGCAGAATTAAAATCGAAGTGAAGATAGGATTAACCTCAATCCCATTACTGAGTCAAAAGGTCAGGCACCCATACATAAATAACCCGGATTCGGAAACGAGCTCACAATAAACGGTGATAACATCAATCAAAACCTCAAAAAAATCAGGACGAAAACAACGTCTTCTCAAAAGAAACGATTGAAACAAGAGGTGATCTATTGATTAAAACATATTTCAAAAAAACAAACGATCAGAGATCCACACCAAAATCTACAATCGTTACATTCTTTGCGACAGGGCGTTCAAATAGAATTTCTCCCCTCTTCTGACCTTCTTTTTACTTCCTGAATAACAAACACTGACAGCTCGTCTCCCTGGAATGCCTCATTCACTGCCGCGGTAAACGGTTCTTCACCCATTTGATCATGAACTATTTTTAGATTGAAGAGAATTTGATCGGACACTGGCATCTGATTGGGTACGGCAATGGAGAGAGCATTGCAAAAATGATAGACACAATCATCAAATTTGGACATGTCCCCGAATAATCTGCCCATTTGATCTAAGGTAAAAACTTCACCGGCACGGTTACCAAGTTCCCGTTTGATCGCCAGACTCTGATTATAGTAATCCAGTGCATCATCAGATCGGTTTTTGTCTTGGTAGACCATCCCGATCTGGTGGAGGGTTAAGGCCTCACCAGCACGGTTACCAAGTTCCCGTTTGATCGCCAGACTCTGATTATAGTAATCCAGTGCATCATCAGATCGGTTTTTGTCTTGGTAGACCATCCCGATCTGGTGGAGGGTTAAGGCCTCACCAGCACGGTTACCAAGTTCCCGTTTGATCGCCAGACTCTGATTATAGTAATCCAGTGCATCATCAGATCGGTTTTTGTCTTGGTAGACCTTCCCGATCTGGTGGAGGGTTGAGGCCTCACCAGCACGGTTACCGAGTTCCTGGCTGATCGCCAAGCTCTGATTATAGTAATCCAGTGCATCATCAGATCGGTTTTTGTCTTGGTAGACCATCCCGATCTGGTGGAGGGTTGAGGCCTCACCAGCACGGTTACCAAGTTCCCGTTTGATCTTCAGGCTCTGCTTATAGTAATCCAGTGCCTCAGCATACCGATTTGTGTCCTGGTAGATCATCCCAATCTGGTGGAGGGTAGAAGATGCACCGGATCGGTTGCCAAGTTCCTGTTCGATCGCCAAGCTCTGCTTATAGTAATCCAGTGCTCCATCAGGCTGGTTTGCTTTATGGTATACCATTCCCATCTGGTGAAGAATTAGAGCCTCATCCCCCCGATTACCTAATTCCTGACTGATCGCCAGGCTCTGTTTGTAATTTTTAAGCGATTTTGGGTAATCGTATAGTTCTTGGAGTATCTTGCCAGTGCGTTGATATGCTACTGCCATACTTCTTCTGTCATTCAATGATTCTGCCGATATTTTCGCCCGATTCATCAATTCAAGAGCGGTTGAGTAATTATAGTGGTCATAATACATATCCCCCAATCTTAAATTGAGATCAAATGCAGTTTGATAATCTTTTCCATGAAAAGCATGCTCGGCAAGAGAAAGAATCTCATATTGTTTATCCGGCAATTCATAAATGCTCATATTAGTTATCTCCTAATCTGGAATTGAGATCAAATGCTGGTTCAGAATATTTTTCATGAGTAGCATGCTTGGCAAGAGAACGGTTCTCATATTGTTCGTCTGACAATTTGTCTATGCGATTTTTGAAACATTTTGCTGCAATAGCGTGAAATGCTTCTAAATCCTCATCTGGCAATTGATCCTTTCGATACTCACGGAGTGAGGGATGTGAAAACTCATATAACTCCTTTCCGATTTTTGTAATGACATAACTTTTTTTCAAGTCATCTTGTAACTGGATTATTTTACCCGGCTGGTAGTGTAACATGCAGGCCATAATTGTCAGTGGCATCGGCTGATTGAGCACACAGAAACAATTAGCCCATTTTGCCTGAATCTCATCTAAACACCGGTAAATTACCTCAGCAGGGTCTTCGATCGCCGCATGCATATTTGCTTGAATGTTTTCAACGGTTACGGGTAATTTTTCCTTTTGCAACAGGTTCATGCATGCAATTAAACAGAGTGGATCTCCGATGTTTTCTTTAAGAAAATCGGCAGTTATTTCATCGATATTTAGCCCGTAGCGAAGCTTCAATAACTCCGTAATGCAATCTGATTGCATGCTATCTAGCTTAATTTCCTGATGACTATGTCGCAGCAGTTCAAGCTGAAGTTCTTCATATTTTTGTTGTGTCTTTGTCTCCAAACAATAGGTAAATATTAGCGCAATGCCCGGAGGGATATTCCGTATTAAATCCTTCAACAGACAAAAATCGATATCGGATGACCATTGTGCTTCATCTAGGAAGATCGCTATAAAACCATCTGTTTGCGAAATTTCTTCACTTAATTTTCTGAAAACATCAAGAAACGCTGTCAGAACTTGATCGTGTCCGATAGGACGCGACGGAAGGTATGCTTCAGCCAACTTCTCACCGGTTCTTGCCGCCACACCAATTGGGTCTATTGGAGTTGTATAATCTTTTACGATACCAATTAATGCAGTGATCCCTTTCTGCACTGATTCATTTTGTACGATGTTTTTAAACCATCCAAACGTTGTATGGCCCTGAATATCTGCCAGCAATTTTCCATAGCTGACCATAATCATTCCGGGAGTTTCTAAAAAGGTCTCTTTGAAAGCCGGGCTTTTCAGCCCACCATCTGGTCTCTGGATCTCATTCTCAACCCAGTCCAGTAACGAGCTTTTACCGGATCCACGGGCACCGGATATCATTATCACCTGTCCGCGCTCTTTGACGTGGAATAGGGCATCTGATATTATCTTACGCTCATCATACCTACCGGAAAATTCCTTTGGGGGGCACCGATTCACCGAAACCTGAACCATCTCTCCGGGCATTTCTGTCATGGCCTGGCACCAATCCCTGATAATTTAATATTGAAAAATGAGACTGGAGTTGAATTGTTGGAAAATCCAGGGGCCTTGCGGTTTCCAGACGAATTAACTGGAATCCGGGCGGTCGAGCGCCCTGCATTATAAAATATTTTGAATTCTATGGGGGGCATTAAAAATAGATTGAAATATAACCAAATAAATGAGTTAGTTTGGAATTTCACTCCTCAGCTGCAATCATTCAGATCGTTTGAATCCTGCATTCTCTTACATTATTTTTGACAGGAGTGCTGATGGATTTTTCCAAAAAAAACAGGAACATGATTCCGTGATTTGGATCAGTTAATACAACGCCCCAGTCTTCAGCTTTTTTTGCTAACCAGCTATCTGCTTCTTCTTTTGTTGGAAATTCATCGCGAAGGGTAAACGGTCAAATTCTATTCTGCCACAATCTAAGAAATTTGAGTGGAGTGGCAAATTTAGGATCCAATCATTCCCAAAATTAAATCCATAATTCCAATTAAATAGCTCAAATCCTGGTGAGTGTTCTTTATAGTTTTTATTTTACTCAAACTGGATTCTATCCATTTTTTAAGTTGAATTTTTGTACTTATTTTATCATTAGGTATTTCTAAAATATCATTTTCTAATAGGGATTTTTCCAGAATTTCCTCCATTAAAAGATTAAATTGATTTAATATTTTAGAATCAACTTGAGAATTAAATTCAAAATTATAATTAGAATAATAATTATGTGTAATATTTGTTATATTTACGGTATTTTTCTTTTTTGAAATAGCTATATTTTCCTCTTTTTCCTCTTTTAATAATTTTATTAAACGATCTTTATCTTTTTGCAAGTTTATTTTTTCGTCATCGGATTTAATTACCTGATCAATTTTTTCTTGAAATGCATTAGATTGTAC
Organism: Methanogenium sp. MK-MG; assembly: GCF_009914725.1. GTDB lineage: Archaea > Halobacteriota > Methanomicrobia > Methanomicrobiales > Methanomicrobiaceae > Methanogenium. The sequence goes on along the minus strand of NZ_JAAAWJ010000003.1, from coordinate 6,711 downwards.
AAAATTTATAATCGAATCATCAGCATTGAATTCATTGTTTTCCCGTAAGGCCTTGTTTATTTCATCAATCAGTGGAGTTTCGACTATTACTCTTTTCAGTACCTCAATATTTTTTGATTCCAAACCAGTCCTTACTGAAAATAGTTTTAAATATTCATCCAATGTCAACTGAGAGTGTTGAAGTCTGGCAGTATATCTCAATAAGGCAGAACCCACCTTTTCTTGATTTTTCTCATCAATTTTGAGAGGACTAAAAGCTAATATGTAATTTAATACTGATCTAGGTTGTATTATCACTCCAAATTTATCAGATTCGTTCAAAATTTCATTGATTTTTGCTAATCTGTTATCATAGGTTAAGAATAATGGACCAATTCTCTCTGAATTATAGTGCACGAATTTACAATGATAAACTAGACCAACACAATATCCATCATGTTCATTTGAAAAAGGACTTCGTATCCTATATTCATGTTGAGGATTTAGTTTTTGTTTCCTTTCCTCTTCCAAAGAGTCTATTAATCTTAAATTTTCTGTTACTTTCTTTGAAACATTCTGATTAACTATAATTTTATCATTACTCTTTATTTCAGAGATCCCCCTCAATTCAAGTTCTTTTTTCCAATAAGAAATTCCCGTGAAATATTCTTCCCAACTGATTCCTTCTTCTGATTGTTTCAAAAAATCTTGAATAAATTGATTATCCAATGAAGATCTTTGATTTGCTCTTTTGTGAGGATTATTTAAATTTAAAATTAAGCTGTTCAATTCTGTTTTTGTTTTTTCAGAGAAGAAGATATTCACATTTTTATCTCTGCAAAATTCAATTATTGTATATGAAAGAGTATGTTTGGGATCTGTTTGACATAACAAAGGAATAATAAAACTCGTATCTAAAAGAAAGAATTTGATCTCGTTACAAAAATCAAGATCAGGAATATCTTGCTCTGTTTTAATTATATGGATATTAATAAGGCTATAGTAGCAATCAAAAATAAATTTGTGCAATTCCTCATTGTTTTCATCCGAAGACAGATATTCAATTACAGATCTTTTTAAGGGATTTTCTAAAAATTTCTGAAAAATGTTAGATCTTATTTTTTCATCAATAACAGGTTCAATATTTTCCATTGGAAGTGCATCTGATTGATTATTTACTGGCAAATCATCTATTGAAAACCTTTGCAAAATTTCCAGTATCAGATCTTCCAAAAATGTTCTAACATTTTTATGGAGATACGGATCAAAATCGGAATAATGCTTTTTTAAAAAATTGGATGCAAATTCATTCCATACAAAATCAAATCTATTGTCAAAGCTTACATATTCTATTTCTGATTTTAGACAATATCGTTTCCCTGTTTGATGGAAAATAGTATCATCAAGGATTAAATCATCCAATATATTTACAATATCATTTTCGCTAAAACTAAGGCCAGTTTTATTTAGCAATGAATTTTTAATACCAGATACATCAAATACATCATCCATTGAATAAGTGGCAAGAGTGGCAAGAACAAGCTCTTTTCGAATGACTTTTCTACGATCTCTTATATCAGGATTCACAATTATCCGCGAAACCTGGTAAAGCAAATTCACGTCTTTTTGATTATATGAATCCATATACTATTTTGATGATTTAAATTTAAATATCAATTTCGTTTCTTAACCAAAATTCCACAATATGGACCACAGTTGAGACATTGACCGACCCTTGGCCTGAACTCACCTGAACCAGTGTATGAATGACAAAAAAGCGGCAACTGCCACCCACATCTTTCCCACCCCAGTTTTTGCGAAAATATGCCCGGAATGAACCCCTTTCACCCCGATTATTACTCCCAGAAATATACGACAGTAATGCAGTTTATTTCCGAAAAAACCCACATATCACAGACCAATAAGACCCTTTCCTCAGGAAATATTTTGAGAGGATGGAATGTATGCCTCCCCCGAAGATCAGCCTGCTCCGGCCGTCTGTGGGGATGCATTCATTCAAAACGAAATCCCGGCCCTGGGCGCATTTAAGCGCAATTTGAGCGCAATAGCATCCCAAATCCACCATTCAACCCATTCCCCACGTGTTATTCATCAATATCAGATATGGGCATCCCTCTTCTCCTATGCACAGGAAATCATTTCCATGAACGGAATGAAGAGAAACGCCAGATCACAATAATCCGTAGCAATGGGCTTCACGAAAGAGAAGAATAGCCATGAGTTGGTGCTGAGGATATATTTTCCCTGAATATTTGCAGGAATAGAACGGCAAATGAGATGATCCTGGGTTAGTTTATACACATCCATCATTTTTTTAAATCAAATGAATGGGATTTATCGTAAAAAAATAGTAATTATAATATTGGATATTATGTCAAACCAATGCAAATTACCGATAGGATTTTTTCTAATATTAATTTTGGTTTGTGCTGTGTGTATCAATTGTGTGAGTGCAGAAATGGGGAATCCAAATCTGGTTGTGTATCCAGACTCCCCTACCATTGAACGAGGGAGTACCTCGACATTATCTGTTTCAGTACAGGAGATATCCGGTTTGGATTATGCCTATGGAGTTGTTGTCACCCCAACAATTGCATCATCGAGCAGGTGTTCAATCTCACCAATAAGCAGAACCACGTCAAGGATTAGCGAATATTCTTCATCAACCTTCTATTTTACGATATCAGCACCAGCTGATGCTTTGACCGGAACTTATACCGGAAGTATTCGGGTCAAATATTATGAAACCGGAGCGATGGGTCTGGGAAATTATGGTCCCTATTATGAATCCGGCACATTTTCATTCACTTTAATAAAAGGAACGGGTGATTTATCAATAACCTCAAATCCCTCTCAGGCATCAGTATACCTTGATGGAAATTCTCGCGGAAAAACTCCTCTGAAAATTTCAGATATTAAAGAGGGTACGCATACTGTCTCAATGAAAAAATCCGGTTATAAAGACTATTCTACACAAATTTCAATTGCTCCCGGGTCTCTGAAGACATTAGCTACAACTTTAGCAAAGTCCACCGCCGACATTAAAGTATCCTCAACACCTGGTCCTGCAAATGTATTCCTTGATGACATCTATAAAGGGATATCACCAGTAACAATCACCGGAGTATCTCCGGGCAAACATAATGTGAAACTGGTGTATGAAGGATATGATGACTATCTGAAAGAAGTTAGTGTTACCGCGGGTGATGTAATCTCAGTTGATGCCAGCCTTGAAAAATCCTTGCCGATTCCCATACCAAAAATACCCGGATTAAGTAACGAGATGGTAATTGGGATAATTGGAATGCTTTTACTCATCGGTATTGCGATTCCTGTTGTACTAAAAAGAAAACCAAATAGATCACATTACAGAGACAATGCTGCTGCTTCAGCCAGAAGGCATCAAAATCCGATCGATCCCGATGTTTCAGATAAGAGAGATCATGAAGAGGAGATTGGTGTATTTGAATACGAAAAGATCAAGATTTTGACAGATATTGAAGGGCTCAAAGATACATTAGCTAAAAGTAGAAATGGAGAGGAGACCCGGAAATTACAAAAAGATATTATGGACAAATCGATAAACCTGGCTCAGGTTAATGTCCAACTTCAGGATAAAGCAGGATTGCTAGAATCTCTTGAGGCAATTAAAAGAAATTCTCCCGTTCATCTTGATGAATTAATTCATTTCATTGTTCAAACGGAGCATATGATAAAGTATGAAATGCCAATGACCCCTAAATTCAGTGAAAGCTTATCGGAATTACTGAACCAGATAATTCAAAGATAGGTTTCTCAGATAAATTTCTTTTTTTGAAAATTAGACCTATATTCTTCAAAGGATTCAACAGGGAGGATAAGGCTGAAACAATTCTCAATATGAAGGACGATCTCATCATGTTCTCGGAGAGGTATTTCTCAGCCTTTAATCCTCAAATGTCTATGGCATCGTTTTGCTAAATTCCCGTGTTTGCAACCATCCGTAATCATCCAGGACTCGAATATTGTATTGTTAACAGGATTCTGGCACACATCTCCGTAGCTATTTCGAATAACAGAAGAACATCGTGCAGTCAAATAGTAAAGGGCCTGAAGATCTGCCAATTTCCGCAGCATTCATCTGCGAAACATTGTCCGAATCTACCGGATATGACGGTGACAAATGATCAAATACAATCTCAGCCCCTCCCTCATCGCCCGATACTTTTACCACAACTGTGATCGGTGTGGTAGTGTGACGAAAGTTCTGTAAAATTGAAGATGCCCTGTATCCAACATTGATTTGGAACAAGGAGATACAGCCTAAGTTTGCCAGTTTGAGTTTAATCATGTTTCCCCCAATTTTTGGCGAAAATACGCCCGGAATGGACCCCTTTCACCCCGATCATTACCACCAATAATATACGGCAGTAATGCAAGTTATTCCCAAAACAACCCACATATCACAGACCAATAAGGCCCCTCCCTCACCGAATATTCTGAGAGGCTGTAGAGCATGCCTCCCCCACCAAACATCCCACCCCGTCTGAAAGTAAGGGCATGTTTTTTCGGGGAAACGAACCCCGCCCCGAGCGTTTAATCACCATCCCGGCGCAAGGCAAACCCCGACACCACCCAATCCCCCTTTCACGACGCGTTATTCTTCTATATCACCTCTGACCGCCCCTCTTCTCATGTGCACAGCATTTCTTGCACAGGAGACTACCTCCATGAACGAGATCAAAGAAAGCAAAAAAATCAAGACAGAAATCGAGACAAAAACCGAAAGAAAACCCGAAACAAAAGCAAAGACCGTAACCAAAATCAGAACAGACAGGCAACCCGCAGACGCAAAACAACCCGCAGACGCAGAAACAATAGATGGCAGCCCCACCACAAAACCATGCGCCAACAGTGTTTCGAACGGAACCGCCAATGAACAGTCGGCGGCAGACTCTATAAACGCTACGGTCGATGCGGTCGATGCGGTCGCCACGGTCAGTGCTGCTCATGCGGTCAGTACTGTCGGTGCTGCTGATGCTGCTGGTGCGGTCGGCGGTGGAAAACCGATCTCCGGCAGGAAACAGATCCCTAACGGGAAACCAAACCCCAACGGGAGACAGATCACCGCCGGGTCCGTCCCGCTCTACCTCATCCCGCAGGCAGTCTCCAGAGAAGTCCACACCCATAAAGGCAGGATCTCCGAGATCGTCATCCGGCGCACCGGCAGGCACGACTATGCGATCACCCTCACCACCCTCGCCGCCCTCTCCCCACGAGGCGGCCCCTCCCCGAAGGCTGGCCACTCCCCGCGAGGTGAACCGCATGCAGACTGAACCCGGCACCCTGGCCCTCGGGAGAGGCGAAACCCTCTTTCTCACCATCGCAGAGGAGACCTACCAACTCAGTCGGGACGACATCCGCACCCTCTTATTCTACGGGCAGAGCGTCCCCCTCACCCGGAACGATGAGGAGCATGTCCAGCCCGACGGGTCAGTCATCGTCACAGCGATCATCGACGGCCACATCACCGTCCACGCATCCGGCCGGTCTGTCCTCGTCGCAACGCGGGCGGGCCACTTTGCGATACCCTTCGCAGGTTTCCGGCAGGTGGCCCGCGGTGAGGCGGTCTCCGCACCCCTCTTCCCGACGATGCCCGACTGCATGGGGGGATGCCTGTGAATCCTGATCGGACACCCGCAACCTCTGATCGGGCACCTGTGACTCCTGACCCCACCGGCATCCGGGACTCACTCTCCCTCCTCTTTTCCGACGGTGACGTCGTCGAACTCCGTGCCCTCGGCGATGTCGGCGTCCACAGCGGCTACTTCACCGACTTTGACCTCCTTGCAGAGAAGGCGGGAGCAATGGACGCATTCCGCGATGTGCACGGCATCTACGTCACACTCAACGAGGTGAACCCGGCCCTCCTCTCCCGGCGGGCCAACCGCGTCAAGCAGCGCCTCTCCCGGAGCGACGCCACCACCGCCGACACCGACATCTGCCGCCGCCGGTGGCTCCCCGTTGACCTTGACCCCGTCCGGCCCAGCGGCGTCTCCGCAAACGAAGCAGAGCACCTCGCTGCCCTCAAACGGGCCGAAACAATTGACGAATGGCTGGCAGGGAAGGGCTTTCCCGCACCCGTCCTTGCCGACTCCGGCAACGGGGCACACCTCCTCTACCGCATCGACCTCCCGAACGACAATGATGCCACCCAACTCATAAAGGCCTGCCTTGCGGTCCTCGACACCTTCTTCTCAGACGAGGTTGTCCACTGCGACACCGCGAACTTCAACGCCGGACGCATATGGAAACTCTACGGCACCACCGCCCGAAAGGGGGACCACACCGCAGAACGCCCGCACCGGCAGGCCCAAATCATCACGGCCCCGGACGAACCGCAGGTCGTCCCGGATGCCACACTCCGCGGCCTCGCCGCCCTCCTGCCCTGCTCTGCACCAGCAGAAGATCAACCCCGGCGCCGCGGCTCGTTCGACCTGGGACACTGGCTCAATACCAAAGGCATCGCCGTCAGGTCTGAAAAACCCTGGCACGGAGGAACGCTCTTTGTCCTCGCCGAATGCCCCTTCTCCTCCGCACACAAAGACGGGGCGTTTGCCATCCAGTTTGCCAACGGCGCCCTCTTTGCCGGATGCCATCACGCATCCTGCGGCGGCGGCAGCCAGCGCTGGCAGGAGCTGAAGGCACGGTTTGAACCGGAGCGGGCTGCCG
>NZ_JAAAWJ010000029.1 GCF_009914725.1 Methanogenium sp. MK-MG | reverse complement strand
CGACGGAGGGAAGCAGGGATCATTTTTCCCTGTATTGTTGTCTGCGGTGCAAACAAAGGCAGTTGTGCCCCCGTTTGTCCCAGACAATCGACCTAACTAGATTGTATCCCACACATTATAAATATTCCGTATTTTTTCCGGATAAGGCCCCCATTTTCACACAGAATTCATGCCGCCACCCCAGGATACATGCAATATTATGCAAAATCAGCAGGAACGCGCAAACCGGATCACAACAAATGAAACAGAGATCAGAACCGGGACAAAAAATATGTGTAAATACAGGGAGATCAATTGCGTCGCCGGGAAAGCTCCTCTAGCACATCACCCAAGTCCTCACCAGAAGCACGCAAAGCCAGCATGATATGGAACAACAGGTCGGCAGCCTCCTCAACAGTCCGTTCAGATGAACCATTTTTTGCCGCAAGAATAAATTCTGTCGCTTCCTCCCCCACCTTTTCAAGGGCCTTGTCTATTCCCTTTCGATGAGTCAGAATGGAAACAACGTACGATCCTTCCGGGCGCTCCTCCATCCTCTGATTAATCGTATCCCACACTTCAGCAATTACACCGGCATCCATATTATTTACCTTCTGCTACAATATCTGCAACCTCAGCATTATACATACGACGGCAAAGCAGACGCACTTTTTCCGCATTACAACCGCCCCTGCCTATTGCAATACCGAGGTCGCCCTTCTTTTTGATCACGATCCGGGTTCTTTCAGTATCCGGATCATCTTCCGTCTTCAGCACATCAATCGGCCGGAGAATATTTCGGACAAATTCATCAAAAGATCCACCCTCCTCGACCATCTCAATACGCTTTCCGAGAACTCTCTGCATCCGGCGTATATTGTCCCCATTTTTACCAATTGCAAGACCCATATCACCTTTTTTTACCACATAGATGATCCGTTCAAATCCATCATCTACGATACAGTCAATTGCAATCGATTTGGTAAGAATACGGAGTTCTTCAATATATCTGCGCTCTTTAAAGCCAATGATATTATGCATCAGTCAGTCGCTCTACTGTTTTTACTATGATACCATATAACCCCTTGTTCCACCTAAAATTATGAGATTCTGGTCGGAATTCACAGAAAGGTTATTATTCCGTTTAAAATCAGTTACTCTATGTACGGGAGATATGAAATTCCCTTTGAATACTCGGATGATACCATCAAACTCTCTATAACAGAAGACAGGGACTTTTTCCGTTATACCCGGCAAATGGCAGGAGAGGAGGCCGTACAGAAAACGCTCCTGACAACCGGCAGTGCCGTTGTTGCTGTCAATCCCATTGAACCGGTAAATCTTCCAAAACAGGTCACCCATTACCTGGAAATTGAATTCACTCCCGTTCTCATAGAACCTGAAGGAATTAAGATCATATATCTGCTGTTTCCAATAGAAATCGGTGTCATCGTCTTTGGCAACAAAAAAATGGAAGCAGTAGATATATTCTCTTTCTGTCCCCAGAAATACTCACTATACGGACCATCAGGAGGAGGGGTGATCACCAAATATTATACAACTGACATCTACTCAGCCCCACCTAAATCCAATCGTTACTGCACCGGCGTGCTCCGCCTGGAGATCCAGAATAAAACACTGGAATGGGCAAATATCAGCAGAACAGTCCTTGACGGATATAGCATGAGGATCTATTTCGGCCCATATGTATCAATGCTCGCACGCATGAAAATACTCACACCAACCAGTGCTGAAACTGAGTTTATCCGCAACCCGGCCACATCGGATTTCCAGAAAGCAATAGAAGTATATCACACCCTAAATATCCCATCAATAAGCCGCACATATCTCATGGAATGGGGGTACTGACCGATGAGTGACATCATTAACACCACCATAATTTTTGAATCATCCGTATTCGCAGCCCCGGTCTATGGTACAACCACCACAGGTGACATCCTCTGGTTCTTCATTATCCTCGTTCTTGCAATCATCATCGCCAAAATCGTCTCCCTCAACCTCAGCCGGTTTCTCAAAGACCGTGTCCGGAAAAATGACTTGAACCTCATCACCAAGGCCGCATACTGGCTGATATTTTCCATCGGATTTTTAACAGCTCTCCCATACCTCCAGGTAGACCTCTCAGGCATCCTCGTCGCAGGAGGGATTGTTGGTATCATCATCGGGTTTGCAGCACAGAGCGTCGTCGCAAATCTGATCTCAGGTATCTTCCTTATCTTTGAGCAACCGCTTAAAATCGGAGAAAATGTGCTCATAGAAGATACCCATATCATCGTTGAGGATATCAGAATATTTTCCACCATTGGAAAAACCTTTGATGGCATCTATGTCCGGATACCCAATGAGAAGATATTCACCACTACGATCACTAATTACGTGGCAAATACCGCCCGCCGATTTGAATACTCAGTAGAAATCCGTTACCAGGACGACGCAGCCCGTGCGATAGAGATCATCGAAACACTCATTGAAGAAGAACCATTCTGCCTGAAGAACCCGGGCCCCTCAGTATATGTGGACGAACTGGCAGCAGACGGGGTCATAATCAAGACACGCATATGGGCACCCTCAGAGGTATGGTGGGATGTCAGAACAACCATGCTCTGGAAAATCAAGAATGCACTTGAAGAGGATGGAATGGAGATTCCATTCCCCCAGCGCACCATCTGGGTTAACCCGGGCGAAGGAGACAACAACCCACCCAAAACAATCCCTGACAGAAACAATGCTCTCAAAAACCGAGTACAGGCATGCAAACCATCCCTGCCCATTCCCGAAAAAACAGTTCCCGAAAAAAAACTTCAGAACTATATTATCCCCTATAATGGACCGGACGAACCCGAAAGAGACTAAAAAAATTGATTATACGTCCATCAATTCAGTTTCGAACAGATAATATCCAATACACCGTTTTTTATGCCAAATTTGCTTTCTCCCGGATTAATGGGAGCAGAGAGTGGCACATCAAAGTTTCGACCATCTATGATCACCCGAACTTCCTGATCAAGGAATTCCACACGGGGTGCAGAGGATTCTTCACCAGATAATTCCAGAGTGATGTAAAAAAATCCGGAATCTTCAACGAGGTCATAATCAAAGTCATCTTCGAAATCATCCATGTGGAAGATACGCCCGTCATCACCTGAACCCGATATGATCGTACAGCCGATGAACCGGGGGGGTTCATCCCCGGGCAGGTTGCGGATCATCTCTTCCATTGCTTTTGCAAGATTTCTAAAGACGTCGTCGTTTGGTTCATTTGCCATTTATTTCACGCACCGAATATTTTTGTCCATGACGCGTTACAATCCCCTTCCCCTCAAGGCATGCAAGTGCACCCTCTATCCGGAGAACCGGGACATCTGTTATTCTGTGAATTTCAGGAACAGACAGATCACTGTTACATAGTGCGGTTATAAGATTGATTTCTGTTTCCCCAGCTAATATTTCTTTGCTCGTAGACACAAGATCATCCATAGCTGCATCAAGGTCACTCTCCAGATACTCCAGTGTCTCAATGTGCCGGTTGCGGGCATCCAGAAGAGAACGAAGATTCAGCACTGATTGCAAAAACAGGTCATGAGATGAGGAAATCTGCTGTTGCACCATGCCTGCTGGTTCTGCCACCATTATCTCGATCTTGATGTCGCGGACAAGGCAGTAATATTTCCGCCTCCGCGTATCTGTGCGTGAAGAAAGGAACTCTGCGCGCTCCATATACTGGAGATGGTCAACCACTGCCTTGGGGTTCAGAGCCAGCCGCTCAGCTATCTCAGTCACATAACATGGTTTCTCCCGCAGAAGTACAATGATACGCCGCCTGTTGCGGTTACCAAGAATATCGAGAAGACCAGAATCCCCATCATCACGGATCATATTTACCAAAAATAAATGAAATTAATATAAATAAATTTCGGTTAATCCATCACACGGTAGTTTGGTGCCTCATCCGTAATGAGGATATTATGCGGATGGCTTTCGGCATATCCGGCTGACGTTATCCGAACAAATCGTCCGTTCTTCTTAAGGTCCATAATAGTCTTAGAACCAGTATATCCCATCGCAGATTTCAGGCCGCCGATGAGCTGATAGAGTACGTCAGATACATTACCGACATAGGGGGTTGCCCCTTCCACACCCTCTGGAACAAATTTATTCTTTCCGATATCCTTCTTCTGGAAGTAGCGGTCACTTGACTGGCCGCCGCTCATCACACCAAGGGAGCCCATGCCTCGATACTGTTTGTAGCGTCGTCCTTTCATTGCAATAAGGCGACCCGGGGCTTCATCCGTTCCTGCAAGGAGACTTCCCACCATTACAGAATCTGCGCCTGCAGCAATTGCCTTTGCAATGTCACCACTGTAGCGGATACCACCGTCTGCAATGACAGGCACATCGTATTCCTGCATCACTTCTGCAACATTCGCAATAGCAGAAATCTGGGGCACCCCAACACCTGCGACAACACGGGTTGTACAGATTGATCCCGGGCCGATTCCGACCTTAACTCCATCAACATCTGCACCTAATTCCTTTGCAGCCTCTTTGGTCGCAATATTACCGGCGATGACATCTGCAGAGACACTCCCCACAATATCACGGACAGCTGACACAACATTCATATTATGAGCGTGGGCACAGTCAACTGCAAGTGCATCAGCACCTGCCTCAGCGAGCATGACTGCACGTTCAAAATCAAACGGACCCACTGCTGCAGCAACACAGAGATTGCCGTCCTGGTCACGCAGAGCATTCGGATTCTGATGGCGTTCCAGAAGGTCCTGCATGGTGATGATGCCCATAAGACTGCCGTCTTCGTTCGTGACCGGCAGGCGCTCCACCTTATTGGTGTACATCTTCTCAAGGGCCTCCTCCAGGCCGATACCATCTACTGCGGTGATGGGTTCATGCGTCATGACATTGCGGACATTTTCATCACCACGCTTTCCGACGATCCCGCGCAGATCCCTGCGGCTGACAATGCCGATGATCACATTGTCGTCCATCACCGGCACACCGCCGATGTCATGGAAGCGCATCATCCGGTCCACCTCACTGACCGTGGAGTCAGACTGAACGGTGAGAACTTCACGCTCAATGATATCTTCTGCCTGCTTTACAAGCCGTATCTCTTCTGCTTCACGCTCTGCACTCATATTGCGGTGGATGATACCAATACTACCCTCCCGGGCAAGTGCAATCGCCATCCGTGCTTCAGTGACAGTATCCATCGCTGCCGATATGATGGGGCTATTGAGTGCGATGTTCCGGGTCAGCCGTGAACGGGTATCAGCCTCTGAGGGTTCAACATATGACTCAGCAGGAACCAGCAGAACATCATCAAAGGTCAGGGCCAGTGGAATATTCATTTTTTCGGCGTACATGCTGATCACTTCAAAAAAGACATGGCCTTTTCAACAAGATCTTCCCTGATAACGCTGCTGCGATCCCCACCACAGACCATGCCACGGACTCCGATTATCTCAGGATTAATACGTCACAGGGGTTCCAAATCCTCAACCTTCAGGGAACCTGCAAGAGCAGTCTTCTGCTTCAGACTGCGGTTAATATCCGTAAATTCACCGAGAACGGATTCGTCCATGAAATCAAAGAGGCTCTTACCGTCCTTAATACCTGTGTCGATCATGGCAATGTCTGCACCATTCTCTGCCACAAGGGGGGCCATCTCCAGCGGAGAAATTGTACCCATCCGTTCATAATCCGCATACGCAGCAATAACAACAGTCTTTTCCGGATACTGCCAGTGTACAGCCTTTGCAACAGCCTCAATCAGTTCTGCGGCACGATCAGCGCCGTCAAATTTCAGACCGACCTTGACATAATCTGCACCGGCGGATGCTGCACCGTACGCAGCCTGCGAGGCCCCGCCCGGAAGAAAAGCATAATCCCCGATTGCAGCACTGACAGGTTTGTCTGACAGCTCTTTTATTGCATGAATAACCCATGGAAAATTGGCACCGAGTGAACCTTCCGACGGTTTCTTCACATCGATGATATCAGCAGCGAGGGCGCTGCGTGCCTCCTCAACACTGCTGGGGCTGACTAATAGTTCCATACTTATTTTTGGGTACCCCCCATAATAGTGATTACGTATGATCATATACGGGCAGACAGGTACGGGCCTTGTTCTCCCCGGTTTTTACCAGGTACAGGAATGGGGCACGCGGACTGCACTACCACAATACATAGTGCCGATACAGGCAGGAAGGATACACCATGCTGATTACAATCGAGGGAATAGACGGAACCGGCAAATCAACCTTAATCAGAAATCTCAGTAATACTCTGAACGATATGAATCCTGTCATCACCCGTGAACCGGGATCTACATGGATTGGAGAACAGGTCAGGAGAGGTATCGCAGAAGAGATTGACCCTGTTGCAGAGGCACTGCTCTTCACGGCCGACCATGCCGCGCATATTCGTGACGTTATTCGCCCGGCACTTTCTGCAGGAAAAGTGGTTATATCTGACCGCTACAGTGATTCACGCTATGCATACCAGTCTGTTACGTTGGATTCCATCCTGCCGGATGCGCTGGGCTGGCTGGAAGCAGTCCACCACGGGTGGACCATTGTCCCTGACCGCACCTACCTTCTGACCATACCAGTAGATCAGGCAATGGCGCGACTCTCTGACGACCGCGATGACACCGAACACTTTGAAAAAGCAGACATCCTCTCCCGTGTCCAGAAGAATTACTTAATGCTTGCAGAACGTGACCCGGAACGGTTTGTCATTGTCGACGCGATGCTTGAAAAAGAAAAAATAGGAACTTTTGTTGCCGATAGTATCAGGCAGTTCGTGAAACGGTGACAATGACCCCATCATTCAGGGTCAGCACATCCACCTCTTCTCCTGCAACACGGAACGAATACACCGGTTCATAGGCACCCTCCGGGACTGCCACCTCTTCTCCGTCAACAGTTACACTGGACACACCACAACAGAGTTCCTCTTCAGAGAGTGCCCGCACCGCATCCATAAACCCGCGGGCTTTGTTTCTCAGTGCAGGTCCGATTACTCCCATTGAAAATTTCACATCGGAGACAACACGCTCAAGCTGCGGTTTTTCCGTGGTCCAGGTCACTGCGGCATTCAGGGCGCGGGATGCATCACCGGCATCATCAATCTCCTTATCCGCATACACGAAGACAGAGCCAAGGGGAGCGTTGAGTGCCATTTTATTATCATGCTTGAATCTGCGCACCTCAGATACCACTTCAGCAAGCAGGGCGCCGTTACGGTATGCATCCGCGTCGGCAAACGAGAGGTCAGGCCATCCTGCGGCATGCACACTTCCGGCATCAAGATATGAATAACACTCCTCCGAGAAGAACGGCGTAATCGGTGCAAACATCCTGCAGATGGTGGCAAGTGCGGCCCTCAGGGTATAGAGGGCACTGTCACGTGCAGGCCCTTCATCTTCGTAGAGCCTGCCTTTCACCAGCTCAATATAATTGTCCGCAAAGACATCACGGGAAAACTCGCGGATGGCACGGATGGCACGGTCAAACTGATAGGCATCCATTGCCACAGTCACCTCTGCCACTGTTGCAGAAAGACGGCACATCAGCCACCGGTCAGCAAGAACGGTCACCGAATCTGAGGTAAGGGAGCCTGCGTCCCCCGCCTGCATCAAAACAAAGCGTGCGATATTCCAGAGTTTGGTCTGGAACCGTGACGCGGCAACCACATCATTCCAGGCGAAGACAATATCTGATCCCGTTGCCGCACCGATGGCACTCCACTGGCGGAATGCATCTGCTCCGTAATCCTTGAGGATATCCTCCGGGGGAATGATATTGTCACGGCTCTTGCTCATCTTAAAGCCGTCTTCGCCGAGCACCATACCGTTCACAAGAATCTCTTCCCATGGTTTGGATCCGGTCAGGGCAAGGGATCGCAGAATGGTATAGAACGCCCATGTCCGGATGATGTCATGGCCCTGCGGGCGAATTTGTGCAGGGAAGCGTTCGGGGATATCTCCGCCGTCCCAGCCGGTTACATTTAAGACAGAGATAGAGGAGTCCATCCAGGTGTCAAGTACGTCTGTTTCTCCGGTAAACGATGTCCCGGCGCAGACCGGGCAGGCATGCTTCGGTGACCCTGCGGTCGGGTCAATCGGCAGGTCTGCCTCGTCCGGGAGAATCCTCTCCCCACAGCCGTCACAGAACCAGACCGGAATCGGGGTGGCAAAGACACGCTGGCGTGATATGCACCAGTCCCATTCCATCTGTGATGCCCAGTTTTCCAGACGGGAATACATGTGGTCAGGTGTCCACATGATCTCCTTTGCCGCTTTGATGATGCCTTCACTATGAATCTTCACAAACCACTGGCGTTCACTGAGAATCTCAATCGGAGTCTTGCAGCGCCAGCATGTACCAACACGCTGATCCAGTTTTTCCTGCCGGTTAAGAATATCCTGTGCCTTCATATCAGCAAGGATTCTCTCACGGCACTCCATTGAGGTCAGGCCGTCATAGGGGGCTGCAATGGCAGTCATCCTGCCGGAGGAGTCAATTGCCTTTCTCAGGTCAAGGTTATGCTGTTTCCACCAGTAGACATCCTGCTTGTCACCGAATGTACAGATCATCACCGCACCGCTGCCAAACTCCGGGTCAACTGCCACATCGGTTATAACCGGTACATTGTGGCCAAAGAGCGGCACCGTCAGGGACTTTCCTTTTGTCCCTGCGTACCGTTCGTCATCCGGATGAACGGCAACGGCCACGCAGGCTGCGAGAAGTTCGGGCCGGGAGGTGGCAATCTCAACACCATCGAACTCAAAGAAGTTCAGAAAGGTGGTGCGGTCCTCATAGGCCACTTCTGCAAATGCAATGGCTGTCTCACAACGGGTACAGAAATTGACCGGATGCTCACTCTGGTATATATCGCCTGCCTTAAGCATCCGGATAAATGAGATCTGTGTCTTCCGGTAGTATTCCGGCATCATTGTGATGTATTCATTGCTCCAGTCAGTTGAGAATCCACACCGCCGCATCGTCGCGCGCATCTTCTCAATATTCTGAATCGTTAAATCACGGCACATCTGCCTGAACGTATCACGAGATACGTCATTTTTGGTGATGCCATGGATCTCTTCCACCTTCACTTCGGTGGGAAGACCATGGCAGTCCCACCCCTGGGGGAACATAACATTGAAGCCGCGCATCCGCTTATAACGTGCGATAAAATCGATATAACACCAGTTAAATCCGTTTCCAATGTGGAAGTTCCCTGTCGGATAGGGAGGAGGTGTGTCGATAATAAACTGTGGTTTCGTTGAGATGGGATCAAAATAATTGTCCTCATCCTTCCATTCCTGCAGCCAGCGCTCTTCCACAGAATTGGGATCATACGTCTTTGGTATTTCCGTTGATGGAGACATTTTGAGAATATTGGTTGTTTTTTCTCTTAATAGTAATCGCACATATGGCATTCATAAGGTATCCTGCTGCATTGTCAGGTTCAAAGAAACCGGGATTTTTCAGGAAATCAGCATACTTCAGGCATAAACCCATTAACCATGAATCACAAAAATAAACTTAATGGAACGGGAAACAGGGATGTGGGCAGCATCAGCCCTTGCGCTGATATGCATTATCATTGCCCCGCATATATCTCCCCCCTGGCTCCTCTCACTCTTTGTTGTGCTCATCTGTGCACTGCTCTTTCTCATTAAAAAATCCCGCTACACCTCTCTGTCCATCGCAACGATAGCGGCGCTCTATGGCCTTGAACTAATACCGCTGGTGGTGTTCTCCACCACATTTGCCATCGTCATCATGGGTGAAACCGCCTACCGTATCACGGGAAGGGGTACAAAAGGATACATCCCGTTTACTGTCGTCGCCTTTATCAGTGCATCCCTGGTGATGATGTATTCCGGCTACACTGTCCCTTTTGTGGCGGTCACCGGGGTAATCGTTGCTCTGATGCTCCACTCTATTCTGCGCGACCGGCAGGATGGCATCTTCATTGAGACACTCGGTGTTGCGATGACAATGCTTCTCTTCTTTGACATTAACTATCATGTCGAGACAACCATCCTCATCACTGCCGTCATCATCGGATTCGTGTTTGCATTCTTCTCGTACAAACTGAAGGCAGCAGACCTCTCAGGTCTCTTTTCAGGAGCACTGATGGGCATACTCCTCATTGTCTTCACCGATGTGCGCTGGTTTCTGATTATGCTTGCCTTCTTCATTCTCGGTGCAGGCACCACAAAATACCGGTTTGAAAAGAAGACAGAACTTGGTGTGGCAGAATCACACGGAGGGGTGCGTGGATACTTCAATGTCTTCGCAAACGGCATGGTCTCACTCTGCGGAGCGATCCTGTATGGGATCACCCAAAACCCCATATTTATTGCACTCTTTCTGGGAAGCGTCGCCTGTGCCACATCAGACACCCTCGCAAGTGAAGTTGGAGTCGTGGGAAAGACACCCCGCCTCATCACCACGTTCAGAGAGGTGCCACGGGGAACCAACGGGGGTGTCACAATAGTGGGAGAACTCGCAGCCATTGCGGGAGCTGTCATCATTGCCGCGTTTGCATATGTGCTGAACGTTGCAGACCTGACACTCGTCGCTGTCACCATACTTGCCGGATTCTTCGGCACAAACATCGACAGTCTCATCGGTGCACTATATGAAAATAAAAACCTCATCGGAAATGCCGGAACGAACTTCCTCGCCACTCTGCTCTCCGGTATCTTTGCGATGGCAGTGTATTATCTACTCATCTCGTTTTAAAAATCAGAACCAGAAAAACCGACAATTCCGCTCATTCTTTGCTGCCTTATTGGTTACACCCCCGTCCGTTTCTCAGCCACGGAATTCAGATTATTCTTATGGGTGATGGGCACAGGATGTGCTGTTTGCTTTTTCCCGTAGCTGCGGAGTACAATTCTCGTTATTTTGAGTGAATTTCTACCATCAACAGCCAAATAACGATTAAATGGCACATCCTGCGGACCTTTGCCCCGGAAAAACGTGTCCACACAGAAGCCCGGAGTGGGCAGTTCTCAGCCGAGACAACCGATACGTCCTCCCAAAATATCTGCCAATAGCGACCGCTCAATAGTCCGCAATAATCCATATTTTTAGCAAATAAAATGCATTACAATCGTATTTTTCCGCCAGAAAAAATGTTCATTTCACCCCCAAATTCTCCAACACAGGAGGTCAAAAAAAGGGGAAGCACTAATATTTGTACCAGCGTCCCTTCTCATCATAGACCCCCTCTTCCTTTTTCGCTTCCTCCGTCTTTTCAGAAACAGATGCTACATGCCGCCGGTAAAAGGCCGCTTTGAAAGGCAGAAGAATGGCAGTAAAAATACCTGTTACCACTGCATACAGAACAATGATAAGAGACATCCCTTCCTCTCCAATGAGAGCCTGCTGCTCTTCCACGGTCATATTCAGAAGTGCATTTACGTCCAGAGACGGATCAAAGACCATAGAACCTGCAAGGAAAATGGAGCCTATGAAGGCACTGGCTACAAACAACACAATGAGAAGGACAAAACAGGCGCAATAAAACGCCATGACCTCAAAGGGGCGGGAGCGGACAAATACCATGCTCCACTGCAGTGATGCAAAAACCTTTTTTTCTTCCAGAACCGCGGCAGTATCATAGAAAAAAAAGAAGAACAATATTGGGATGAAAATCCAGAATACACCCATAATCATCAGAACCCCATCCTGCCCTCCGCCAACTGCTGCAAGGATAACGGTGAGAATAAATGCTGCAATGGCACCAACGAATGTCACAAATGCTCCCGGAAGCAGAACCGCAAAATACCGGGAAAGACCACCCGCACAAAAAGCAGAGAGTGACCGGTCATCCCTGCGTATCATTTCATAGGATGCCCCTATAAAGAACGGGAAGGCGATGACTCCAAAGAACCCAATGATCTCTCCATAGAAAACAAGACCATTGAAAATACAGTATTCAGCAGCTGCAACAGCACATCCAGCCCAGATTCCTGACAGAAGAATCAGGGGATATCGTACGATACACCTGAATGCTTCCCTGAATGATTGGAATACCATGGTGTCTCAGCGGTTCCTTGGCATGGCTACAATCTCACGAACCTGCAGATCAAAGAACCGGGCTGTATTTGCGGGGAGTATCACACAGACCGTATCAGCGCCCTGTGCCGTGCCACCCACGGCAATCACTTCTTCACCTGCCGGGACTTTACCCTGATCTGCAGCAATGAGCGTGCACTCCACAGCCACCTTCAGACCTATTGCAATCGTCCGCCGGAGGGTCTCGGCCACTGCATCGGTCCGTGAGCCGCCACCAATCTTTGGATTGGCTGAAAGTGCGCGTTCAAGACCTGACAGGACATGCGTCCCCATGATTACGTCTGCACCCCGTTCTTTGAAATACGGCAGATATGCCTCGTCAAATTCCCAGACTCCCGGTTCCCGGAACCCGACCAGATAGGTCACCACAACGAGGTGAATCCCCGTATTTTCCATTGCATCAGCAAATATCTTCGCCGTTTCCCCGGTGGTGCTTGCAACAACTATAGTGGATATTCCAAGATCCTGTGCACGTTTCACTGCAATCTTTGCAGCGTCGTGTGAATTTTCTTTTCCCGGCTGGTCAAAGTAAAATACCGATTTTTCAGAAAAACTCATGATAACGTTTTTTGCATCTGATCATTTATACTCTGGTACGACAATCAGATACCATATACAAAGGCACCATAACTGCCTGAGATATGAATCAATATTGAAGACAAAAGGAGATCAATAATGCTGACTATTGCTATTGCAGGAAAACCAAACTGTGGGAAATCAACGTTTTTTACCGCATCTACACTCGCACCTGTCGAGATTGCAAATTATCCGTTTACAACGATTGACGCAAATACTGGCGTTGCCTACCTGCGTATCCCCTGCGCGTGCCAGGAACTGGGCATACAGTGCGGCCACTGCACAAACGGTGTCCGGTTCATCCCGGTGGGAATGATTGACGTTGCGGGACTCGTGCCTGATGCACACGAGGGCAAGGGATTGGGAAATCAGTTTCTGGATCACCTGAAGGACGCGGATGCGATCATTCATATCATTGACGGCAGCGGCGGAACAGACAGTGAAGGAAACCCAGTTGATGCGGGTTCCCACGACCCGCACGAGGATATCGGATTCATTGAATACGAGATGTCAATGTGGGTCTACGGAATTCTCGAACGTAACTGGGCAAAATTGCAGCGTTCAACCCAGCAGCGGAACTTTGACATCCTTGACGCCATCGCTGAAGCACTGGCAGGCCTCAAAATAACCTATGAACATGTCCGCGATGCCGAACGCAATGCAGACATTGATCTGAAAACCTGCAGCACTGATGAACTGATCAAATTCTGTTCCATCCTTGTTCCCCTGAGCAAACCGATGGTAGTCGTTGCAAACAAGGCTGATCTCGCATCAGAAGATATGCGCAGCCAGCTGAAAGAGACCGGCATATCATTTGCCTCTGCAGCAAGTGAACTGGCACTGCGAAAGGCAGCAGAAGGTAAATTCATCACATACCTGCCCGGAGACCCCACCTTCACCATCGCACCGGACTTAAACCTCAGCGATGCCCAGAAGAGAGGCCTGATGGCAATTCAGAATATGATGGACACATTTGGTGGAACAGGCGTTCAGCAGGCAATCAATGGATCAGTCTTTGATCTCCTGGATATGATCGTCGTCTACCCGGTGGAAGATGAGAACAAATACTGTGACGGGAAGGGCAGAGTACTGCCTGATGCATTCCTCATGAAACGCGGCTCAACACCCCATGACCTTGCATACCAGGTACACTCCGATATAGGGGACGGATTCCTGTATGCAGTTGACGCGAAGACAAAGATGAGAATCAAAGAAACCCACGAATTGCACACAGGCGACGTCATCAAAATAGTCTCAACCAAATAGAAAAACTTCTTTTTTCCACAACAGATATAAACCATCAGCTAAAAGATTCTGTTTACTATGGGCGGAGAGATCTATCAGGCTCAGGTGATCAGAAATTTCTTCGAGACTGTCACCGGTCCTGACCGGAACATGACACGAATATTCATGTGTGTTGTCAGTACGGCAAAACTCAGGATGGAACCGCCTGAGAGGATCACATTCCTTGTGGATCAAATAAAAAAATCCAAGCAGAAACGCGAACTCTCCATTGATATCATCGATTATATGTGCGAGGCAGCAATCGACATCGACATCACATCCGTCATGACGGCATTCGGGGCACAAGAAGTGGCCGGGCTTGCAGATGATATCGGCGACATCAGTTTTGGCACCCTCTGACGCAGAAAAATCCTAAATCTTAATATTTCTCCATTTTCCGGACCGAAACATCAGGTAGAGTGCAACGGTCTGAACAAGAATACCAATCGCCATTGCATACCACACCCCCACAATGCCTGTTCCTGTGAGATCCGGGATAATAAGCGCAAGCGGCACCTGGACCAGAACATAGGAGAGAAGAGTTGCATACATCGGTTTTTTCGTATCGCCTGCGCCGTTCAGGGCAAACGAGAGGACAATCGCAACAGCAATCAGCACATAAAACGGTGATACGACAAGAAAATATGAGACTGCGTATGGATTCGACATACCGCTCGGATCAAAGAATTCAGTGAGGCCTGCACCAAACGTCAGGATCAAAACCGTGATCACTGCCATAAAACTGCCATATAATGTCAGCGCTTTCCATACAGACTCTTCTGACCTGTCCGGGTGTCCTGCACCAAGATTCTGCCCGACCATCACCGCCGCTGCGGTTGCGATGCCAAACCCCGGCATCAGGGCAAGCATCTCTATGCGGCTGACAATACCAAAGGCTGAGAGGGCAAGGGTTCCATATGACGCGATGATGATGTACATGATGAGATACGCCACACTCCGCACTCCCGACTGGACCATATTCGGGACAGCCACCCTCAGGATTCGGCGCATCAGGCAGATATCAGACTCTGCCTGCCGGGTAAACTCCATCTGTGTATTTAGGCGGTACAACAGCACGACTCCGATACCAAGTCCCACAGCCCGGGTGATGACTGTTGCCGTCGCAGCACCCGAGACCCCCATCGCCGGTACAATCCCTATACCGAATATGAGGACAGGGTCGAGGATGATGTTGAGCAGATTGATGACCAGAATAATGATAAGCGGTGTTTTTGTATCACCAATACTCTGGAAGAAGGTTGAGATAATCCAGAATTCAACGAGTGTCACAATCCCGAGGGAGAGCACCCTGAGATATGCGGCACCCTCGGTTACAACCTCCTCCGGCGCCCCGAAGATCTCCAGCAGATCTGCTGCAAAGAGCACTCCCACAACAGAGATCACCGCTGAAAAGATGAGTCCAAGGATTAACGCCTGAATCAGAACCCGACCGGCATACGGATAATTCCCTTCTCCATAATAGCGGGAGACAAAAGCAGTCGTCCCCCCGGAAAGCCCGATGATCAGTGTCATCAGAACAAAAATAACTGAGACGGAAAGGCCCACACCACCGATTGCCGCCGGGCTGATCCGTCCGACAAAAAAGAGGTCGGCAACCTCCACCAGAGCCTGGAGGATATTGCCGGCAACAAGGGGTGCTGCTATGGTGAGAAGAGAACGGGTAATCGGGCCGTTCGTCAGATCAATGGATTTCATGTCCCTGCCACCGGTTGAGTCATGCCACCGGAATTATCCCGGCAGTCAGGAAAAATCAGGTATCTGAATAAGGGTGACATGGACACCCTCGCCTGCCAGATGTTCAAGGTTCAGCCTGAGGTGTTCTGCCTGCTCAGGGACTGAAGCACGGATGTCATCTGTGATGTCCTGAATATCGTTGATCTGTGCTGCATTGGCAGGGATCTGTTCCGTCAACAGATGTATTTTTTCTTCCAGTTCTGCTTTTTTTCCGACAAACGAAAGACTGCTCAGGTCATCTGCCACCCGGGCGCTCTCTGTATTCAATTCCTCTGCCCGTGCAATGGCATCGGTCAGAGGAACAATAAAGGCATCCTGTTCAGAAAAGAGAGCCATTTCATCCTTGTTTTTTATAAGGGTATCATTCTCACGGATCATCCGGGCAAGCCGTGGGAAGAGGGACGGATAGACAGCAAGTCCCCTGGCCCGTTCAACAGAAGAAGGGGATTCAAGTCCGCTTCGGACCGCCTTTAACAGTGCATGTGTCTCCGTGTCCCCGGATTGTTCACAAATATGGACCGCCTTTCTGAAGACATTTGCAGAACGGGAGAGTATCTGTTTATAGTCAGCATCTGCCTCACGGAGTTCTCCTCCATAGACTGCCTGACGTGCCATGAGTGCATCATATTCCATCGCTTCCGGTCCTCCCATATATATCTGAAGATCGTGTTTCAGGGCAGAAAGTTCCGCAGCCATGGTGTCGTTTTTTTCCGCCAGATGAGCAGCCTGAAGCTGTATCTCAACAAGCTGACTCTTCTTTGCAAGGAGAAGGGCATGCGTCTCGGTCGCCTCATCGACCCAACCAGACTGTTCACGTGATTTTGCAAGAACACCGGAGATGGCGTTGACTTCACGTCCGATAACATCGGTCTGTATTCGTATCTCCTTCATCTGTCCGGGGAACACATTTACGATATAGCGGCCCGGCCCTCTGGTATTCTTTGCAATCTGTGAGATGAGTTCGACACAGCCATCATAATATTCTCCGGGCACTTCAGAGACAGAAAGAGAGAGCGTCTTCTCCATCGCCGCTGCATAGCGTGGCACACCCTGTTCAACCACACGGAGCAGTTTGGGATGGAGCACTACATTCTCCTCGGGTTTTGCACCTTTCAGTGCATCAACCATCCCCTGCATCTCCTGAAGTGCGGCACATACACGGGGGCGTGATTCCCGGACCGCGCTGTCTGCCTCTTCATGTATGGCACGTTCTTTTTCTGATATCCACGCAGGAATATCCGGAAATGCGAGTTCAGTCTCTTCCGGTTCTGCACTGCGCCCCAGTAATTTGTCAAAAAAACCCATCTAAATCTCCTCTAAAATTCACTTTAGTTTCTCTCTTCCCACAGTGCACATTCATGCAGTTTTAGTCACTCCCCGACACATCATGCAGACGCCTGACACCATCTATTTCATCAATGACATCAGCTACGACCTGTGGAACGAGGGACCGCCAGTCTTCCCCTGCAAGCATACGCCTGCGGATCTCTGTTCCACTGTAATTATCCCGTTTATACATCTCCGGGGAGATGACATCAGTACCTGCTTCACAAAAGAGGCGGACAACCAGCGGATTTGAAGAATATACTTCATTAAAGGGAGGGGATATAGACCGTGCGTGTGAGACCCATAGCGCGTTTCGCTGAATATCCTCTATCGGAATGACATAGAACGGCAGAGAGACAGACTCCTCCAGCGCATGGGTGACCATCAGCACCCGTTCACCAGCGGTAAACGGATTATCAGAAGAATGACTCAGCTGGGCACTGCCGATGCCGATCACAATCTCATCCACCTCTTCAGCGATGTGCTTTATGACAGACTCGTGACCATAGTGGTACGGCTGAAAGCGGCCAATGTAAAAACCCCTAATCTTCTCCATTCTGTGCACCCCGTGCAATCTGTGCGGCAAATGCGCCCGCGGTAAACCCGGCATCAATATTGACTACAGCAATCACCGAACATGACTGCAGCATACTGCCAAGCGCAGCTTCTCCCTGCCCCATATATCCATATCCGGTGGACACCGGTACGCCTATCACCGGACGGCTGACAAGCCCTGCAACCACGGCAGGCAGTGTCCCTTCTCTCCCTGCGGCAACAATATAGACATCAGCGCCCTGCATCTGCCTGAGTGCCGGAAAGAGGCGGTGGATGCCTGCCGCACCCACATCAAATGCCGTAATTACCCGGCATCCCATCTCCTCTGCGATTATTCGGGCCTCCTCTGCCACCCTGATATCAGACGTGCCTGCAGTGACAATGCCGACGATACCCCCGTGCAAAGACGGTGCAGGAAGGCGGGACACCACCAGTGCCCGTGCGACAGGATGGTATTCACAGGAAAATTCCTCTTCTGCCGCAACCCCCCTGATTTCATCACTGACATCCTCCGGCACCCTGGTTGCAATACATCTCCCGGTTCTCCTGACCAGCGTAAGAATGATCTCTATCAGGTGGTTGCGGTCTTTTCCTTCCCCCAGCACAACCTCAGGCATTCCGCACCGCACCGTACGACCAGTGTCAATCCGTGCAATCTCTCCAAGCGCTTCGATCTGGAAGCCCTGGATCTCCTCTTCAGCATGACTGAGAGAAATATCCCCTGATTTATAGGCGTTCAGAATATCCCTGAGTGTCGGAAGCGGATTCATGGCTGATAATTATCATATTGGTATACGAGAAATAACTACGTATTGCATGGCATCAACATACCTACTCTATGTAACCATCTTCGGAGTCATCGGGGTGGCATTCCTCTGGCTGCGTGATGCACGGATTTTTTACCGAACCGGTGACCAGACGTACAGGAAGGCTGCGTATATGGGGGTGCTCTTCACTGCACTTGCTTCAATGGGAATCTATTTTGCATACCAACAGGCAGAATTTCTTGGAATGGGTATTGTCCTCATCGCATTATACCTGCAGGGAAGAGTGGAGCGGAAAAAACTCTTTGGTCCTGATACCACCAAAACAGACCGGTTACTGGGAACAGTGCCGGTACAGATATCCAAAGTTGCCGTTCCAAAAGAAGGAGATAAAAATACATGATACAGCGACCACGAGGCACACGGGACTTTCTTCCCGACGAGATGGAATTCCGCCGGAATACCGAGATAAAGATGCGCGAGGCAGCACGGCGGTGGGGGTATCGTGAAGTCTGCACACCCACGTTTGAGACACAGGAGCTCTACACCATCCGTTCAGGTGAAGGCATCATCAATGAGATGTACACCTTTGAAGACAAAGGCGGACGGGCACTTGCACTGCGTCCCGAAGGCACCGCAGCAGTCCTGCGGATGTATGTGAATGAAGCGAAGATGCTTGCAAAACCACTCCGCTGGTGTTACCTCTCCGACTGTTACCGCTATGAACGCCCCCAGAAAGGCAGATACCGTCAGTTCTGGCAGTTTGGTGCAGAGCTCATCGGTGCCGACACGGCGGAAGGGGATGCCGAGGCAATTCTCCTCGCAGATGATATCCTGCGTGCAGCAGGTGTCAACTATGATCTCCATGTCGGCCATCTCTCCCCGATGCGGGCCATCCTCCGGGATGTACCCGAAGACCGAAAGAGAACTATCATGGCCCTTCTTGATAAAAAGAACATCGAAGGCCTGGAAGAAACCCTCGATTCATGGCATCTGGAAGATCTTGAGTCCTCCCTGAAAGGGCTGCTTGAGGCTGACACGACAGATGATGTCTTTGCAATCACCGGCCCCATCCCCGAACAGGAACGGATTGAGTCAATGATCAATGTGCTGGAGAACGAAGGTACCGTGTTCCGCCAGAACTATGGCATCGTCCGCGGACTGGATTACTACACCGGCATGGTCTTTGAAGGGTTTGCAGAGAACCTCGGGGCGGAAAACCAGATCATTGGCGGCGGTGCCTACCGCCTCGCTCATCTCTTCGGCGGCGATGACGTCGGATCATGCGGATTTGGAATCGGGTTTGACCGGGTGATGGTCTCACTTGGTGAGGTGCCAGTCCCGGAGGACATTGTCGTCGCAGTGCTCTATACCAAAGAAGCATGCGAATATGCCTTCTCTCTCTCACGGCAGTTCCGGGATGCCGGGTTCAGGACAGAGATTAACCTGCTGGATCGTGGCATCGGTGCACAGATGAAACATGCGGCAAAGAAGGCACATTATGCCGTTATCGCAGGTGAGCGGGAGATGGCAGGGGGCACAGTGACCCTCAGAAACCTGACGACAGGAAACCAGAAAGAGTGCGGTGTTGCGGAGGCAATACACGGGGTGAGCCGGGAGTGGCAATAGCCGAGAAGCTGGCATCACAGCAGAAGAGTATCAGTGTTGCAGAATTCTTTGAAAAAAACAAGCACCTGCTGGGATTTGATTCACCAACCCGTGGCATCATCACCACCATCAAAGAGGCGGTGGACAACTCTCTTGATGCCTGTGAAGAGGCTGAAGTACTTCCTGACATCTGGGTTTCTATCACAAAACTCACCAAAGAGACCATCCGGATAGCAGTCGAGGATAACGGACCGGGTATTGTCCCGGACAATGTCCCGTATGTATTCGGGAAACTCCTTTATGGATCCCGGTTTCACCAGATACGCCAGAGCAGAGGCCAGCAGGGTATCGGGATATCAGCGGCAGTCCTCTTCGCTCAGCTGACAACCGGTGTCCCCGCACGCGTCATCTCACGCACCGGTGCAGACAAACCCGCTTACCTGTTTGACCTGATGATCCGGACAGAGAAGAATGAACCGGAAATAATCCGAAAAAAGGAATATGACTGGGACCGGACGCACGGCACACGAATTGAGCTTGAATTCACCGGCTCACTCGCTGCCAAACGCAGGCTTATCGATTACCTGAAGTATACGGCAGTGGTAAATCCGCATGCCCGGATTCAGGCTGATATCGACGGTGAACGTCACTCATTTGAACGGGTCAGTGACGAGATCATCGTTTCGCCGCAGGCAATTGCCCCGCACCCCTACGGCATTGAATTTGGCACCCTGAAACGGATGGCTGCCACCTCGACAGACAATCTGCATGACTTCCTCGTGAACGGGTTCTCACGTGTGGGCCAGAAGAGTGCAGAGCAGATGCAGAAGGTAGCAGGCATTAAGGCCACACGGAAGGCAAAGGGTCTCTCCTCAGCACACCTCAAGGCGCTGCTTGCGGCCATGCAGGAAGTGGACGTCCCTCCCCCTTCCGCATCCCTTTGTCTCTCCCCTATAGGGGAGGAGATGATCGTGCAGGGACTGGAAAAGGAGTTTGAACTTGACTTTGTGAAGGCACGGACCAGAAAGTCACAGGTATTCTCCGGCCACCCGTTCATTGTTGAAGCAGCTATTGGCTACGGCGGAAAACTGGACGCAGAAGGACAGGCACAACTGCTCAGGTTTGCAAACCGTGTGCC
>NZ_JAAAWJ010000028.1 GCF_009914725.1 Methanogenium sp. MK-MG | reverse complement strand
GCTTGTATTTCTTCACATAATGCAGGTAGTCGCGTCCGACTACTACTGATCCCTGCATACGGTCACTCACGACCTTACCGGTAATCACCTGGCCGCGCACCGGTAAAGTGCCATGAAATGGACAGTTCACGTCATCGCATTCCTTCTCCGGAATGGGGACGTTCAATCCTGTGTTTTTAGCCATTATTTACCTCAGTTTCTGATTCGCATGCTGATCCTTTTCTCAGGCCGCATAACCAGCACCGACCCATCAACCCGTACATGGGTATCATCGGGAAGGCGCAGGTCAAAGGTGGCACACTTCTTTGCAACCCGGAGGATGCGGTCACCAGCACAGATATCGAGCATCTGCTTCGACTCCCCGCATACCACACCGGCAATACCGGTCTGGACAGGGTTTGAAGAGGCATGAACCCGTATCGGAAGCCCGATGAGTTCATGCCGGCAGATGTTCTGTGCGGTGATCATGTCTGTGTGTCTCCTTAGTGCCTGAAAAAGAATCAGGCGTTGCGGCGCTTGTTCTGCTCAGTGCTGATCCGGGCAATTGTTCTCCGGATTTCACGGATGCGTCCCGGGTTCTCCGGTGCGCCTCCTGCACTCACTTTTCCGTTATTCTCAACCAGTTCAAGCCTGAGCTTTGCAAGCTGCTCCTGGAGTTCTACATCACTGAAGTCAGCGACTTCTGCTGCACGAAAGATTGCCATAATCAGAGATCCTCCTGTACCGGAACGTCCTCAGACTGTTCGAGTTCAGCGTCAATCTCTGCACCAATGGCTTCCTCATCAATATCCTCACCCTCGTATACGGGCTCTTCCGGAACCACTGCCTGTGGTTCAAGCACCTCGAAGGTGTCAGGGAGACGTGCTCCGGGCGGGATAATCTTGACCTGGACACCAATGGTTCCCAGCTTCTTCACTGCAAGGGCAAATCCGTGATCGACAATGGTCACCGATGGTTCGCCTGCGTGCTTCACATGGCCTTCCGTAAACTTCTGGACACGTGAACGGGAACCGGTGACCTTACCGGAAAGAACAACCTCACAGCCCAGTGCACCGGATTCCATCACACGGCGGAGAACACTGTTCCCTGCCTTGCGGAAATACCAGCCGCGCTCGAGTGAGTTTGCAAGTCTCTCTGCCATAATCTGGGCATTGAAACTTGGCTCTTCCACCTGCTGTACTTCAATCTGCGGGGACTCGATACCATAGTCATTCTGGAGGTCAGCGGTCAGCTGGCGTACAACCTTTCCACCCTTTCCAATGACAATACCGGGTTTTTCTGCATAGATGGTGATCTGAGTGCCGAGCGGGGTACGGATAATCTCCATACCACCGTAGCCTGCACGTTTCAGTTCCTTTACCAGGAAGTTTTCAACACGTGCTGAGCGGACACCATCCGCTACAAATCTCTTCTCGATTCCCATATTATCAGGCCTCCTTCACTGCAATCTCGATGTTGACAGACTCTGCGTATTTCGGTGTGGCACGTCCCATTGCACGGGGGAAGATGCCCTTCATTCTGCGGCCGCGGGCTGCAGAGATCTTGTCAATCATGAGGTTTTCGGTGTCAAGACCGAGGTATTCTGCATTCTTCTCAACTGATTTGATCAGTTTGATGAAGTATGAAGATGCCTTGACGGGATACCGGCCGGCATCCCAGCCCTTCAGGCCTCGCTTGTGTGCAACATCTCTGTTGAACCGGCGGAAGGGTACTGCACGCTTCAGTGCAACAACATCCTCAAGGAATTCAATTGCGTCTTTGGTCTTCATTCCCCTGACTTCACGTGCAATCTCAATGGAGTGCTTGGGGGAAATCGGAAGTTCATTCGCCTTTGCACGGGCGCATTCGCCCTCTGTCTTAATAGAATATGCTGTTCTTGCCATTTCCATCACTTCAGGGGTACGAATTTACTCGACCGGGTTGCACCGATACCGGCACTGCCGTGGTTCACACGTCCGCGGGTGAGCGCAAACTCTCCCAGGTAGTGGAAGACTGCCTCGGGCTGAATCTCTACTTCAAGGAAACTCTTTCCGTTGTGGACTTCGATTGTCTTACCGACCATCTCGGGGAGGATGATCATATCACGGAGGTGAGTCCGGATACGTTCTTTGCCACCCCTGATGTCATGCAACAGGCTCTCATGTCCGGGGGAAAGGCCGCGGTTGACCCGGCGGCGAATCCGTGCAGGCATAATGGGCAGGAGTTCGTTCATGCCCATCTGCTGCAGATCTTCAATATTGTAGCCGTGGTAGGTGAATTCCTCTTTCCGCCTCGGCAACCTTCTCTGTGTCTTTTTTGCCATATCTGATCACTCCCGACTATTTCCTTCCGGTCCTCTTCGAGGCGATATGTCCAACTTTTCGTCCAGGTGATGTACCACGGGCAACGCTCTTTGGCCTGCCGACATGCTGGTGTCCACCGCCACCGAACGGGTGGTCAACGACATTCATACAGACTGCCTTTGTACGCGGCCATTTCGTTGCCTGGGATTTCATCTTGTGGAATTTCTTTCCTGCCTTGACAAACGGCTTCTCACCACGTCCGCCACCAGCGACGATGCCAATGGTTGCACGACAGTTCGCGTTGAACCATTTTTGCTTGCCGGATGGCATCTTGATACCAACCCGGCCTTCGTCCTTGCCGATGACCTGTGCCTGCACACCGGATGCACGGATGAACTTGCCACCGTCATTAGGGCGTGCTTCGACATTACAGACGTAGGCACCGACGGGGACTGCAGCAAGAGACAGGGTGTTCCCGTTCTTTACCGGAGCTTCAGGGCCCCATACAACCTTGTCGCCAACGCCCACACCTTCGGTGACGAGCATGAAGATCTTCTTTTTGCCGTCATCAAGCTCGATCTTGGCAATTGGTGCGTGCCGGGCAGGGTCGTGCTCGATATCGATCACAACACCGCTGACGGTCTCATCAATCTTACCCGGGTGCCTGAGTTCAGCCTTGTATTTGTGTGACGGTGCACGGTATGTAGGGCCTCCACGGCCTCGGTTCTGGGATATAATGCGTTTACCCATTCAAACCACCTTCAGAGGATTCCCAGCCGTGAAAGTATCTCTTCACCGGCTTTCTTGTCAGCAAATGTGACAATGGCTTTCTTCTGTCCTTTCATTGTCATTACCGTCGTAACAGATGTTACTTCGTGAGCAAACATCTCCGTGACTGCACGGGCAATCTGGTTTTTGTCTGCGGTATGGCGGACAATGAACTGGAGTTTGCCGTCAGACTCGAGCATCATGGATGCCTTTTCTGAGACATAGGGAGTAATAATTACCATCTCACATCATCTCCAGTTTCTTTAGTGCACCTGCAGTCCAGACGGTCAGGCGACCTGCCTGTGTACCTGGTGCAAGCAGCTCAGCGTTCAGCTGACCCACAGCGACTACATCCACACCGGCAAGGTTGACTGCTGCACGCAGCGGTGTTTCGCTGGTGACAATCAGTACGCTCTTGCGCTGTTTGTAACGGCGGCCACGCATCTTGCCACGGCCTGCACGCACCTTCTTGCTTTCTGCAGAGCGTTCTACATCGGCATATACACCTGCAACGGAGAGTGCCGCGACAACATCCTTTGCAGTGGTCAGACCCTCGAACGCGTCATCAAAGATGACGGGGACTTTGCCTTCAAAGAGATGTCCACGTGCGGAGATCAGTTCCTCGTTCATGGTTGCTGCAATAGCAGACCGAATTGCAAGGCGCTTCTCCTGTTTATTGATCTTGCGGACCAGTTTCTTCTCCACTTTGGGAGGATGTGCTGCGCGTCCACCGACTGCCTGTGGAATACGTGCAGCACGTGATCCGTTCTTCAGGCGCGGAAGCTGTGCAACACCACGGCCACTACCCCAGGAGACAGCGGATGTGCGCATCCCTGCCCGTGGATCGGTGCCGTGCGGCTGGTAGCGCTCGCTCTGAAGTGCAAGAACAGCGTTTTTAATGAGATCCGGACGGTAGCTCTCTTCAAATACTGCAGGAAGATCCATCTCTCCTGCTGAACCACCGTCAATTGTTGAAATCTGTGCCTTCATTCAGTTCACCCCTGTTTGCTGGCAACACTCACGTACTGGATTGCCGGTATGCGCTCGACATGTTCACTCTGTCTGGTTGCTGGACGCATTCTGATAAGACGCTTGCATGGACCAGGGACTGAGCCCTTGATTGCAACATATCTGCCTCTGACAAGACCATAGTTGGTAAATCCGCCTGCGGGGTTTACTTCCTCACCGGAATCACCGATCTTTAAGAGACGCTTGTTGAACTCAGTGCGCTGCTGGTATCCCAGCTGACCCGTCTGTGGGACCTGCCACCTGACATGGTGAGGGTGCCATGGACCAAGGTTACCGATATGACGCTTCTTACCACCGCGGGAATGTTTTCCCTTACGGGTCTGAATGCCCCAGCGCTTTACCGGACCATTTGTTCCCTTTCCGGTCGTAACCGCAGTAACATCGATGTACTGGCCTGTTTTGAGAACAGAATCAAGCTCGACTTCGGTGCCGAAGAGTGATATTGCATACTCAACACGCTCATCAATGCTGCCACCTGCAACACGCATCTCCATCGTGTCGCCAGTCTTCTTTGGCACACCGGTAAGTTCGGTGACCTGGGTCTTTGTGATAGCAAAGACATCGGTCACTTTACCGGATGCCACTACTTCACGGAGTGCTTCAAGACCTTCCTTGGACCAGGCTTCAGCGTATGCACGCTTGCCATAGGTGTCCTTTCTGTACAGGCGAATGCCAATCACAACCATCGCCGGAATCTCAACGATGGTGACAGGGACCATGATGTCCTTACCCTCGGAAGGGCTTTTATTGTGATCATCGACCATGACAATGTGAGTCATGCCCACCTTGTAACCGGCAAAACCCTGCAACACGGGTTCCCCGTCATGCTGGGGCCAAGAGTGGTATTTCGGTACCTGGCTCTTCGCACGCTTGCGGGGACTGTATGCAAGTGAACCTCTGCGAGGTCTGTGTATCTCGGACATTGATGTATCAATCCTAATTCTTGATTTTCAGTTGATGCTTCATTCTGCACCGGAAAATCCGGCACAGAACACATTCCGAGAATGAATTGGTTTTCAACTCAGGTCTGAGTTAACGATGTGGTCGGACGGACCGGTATTACTTCATGCCTGAACCTCACGGTATGGATTCAGAAGATCCTCATCCATAACTCTGTTCAGGCACCCGGCCCTTCACATATCTGAAAGATTCTTCCGGTGTGGACCGGAAAGACTCATTCTCTCAAATTGATCCTGACGGACTCCGTTTCTGCGCGCATCATTAATGCGCCAGATATGGGCTCGTTCCACAAAACGTCCACCCGTACGGTCCCATCAGATCCTACGTCTTTCACCCTGGTGTGTATGAACACAACCATATCCCGGGACCCTTCCCCGCAGCATATGCCGCGGGGAAAGTCACCATATAGTGACAGTCCGCCGGACGGGAAGCAGAAAGACTGCCGTTCCGTCCGGAAGACCACCATATATGTTTCCTAAATGTTTCTGTGAAAGGCATATAAAAGTATTGATAAAAAGAGTGAATGCAACAGAAAAACTCACCCGAAGTAGAGTTCCCCGTCATCGTTTATATAAATCTCAACATCTTCGCGCACAAACCGACCCTTAAACTTGCCGGGATTTGCCTCCTTCAGGCGATTGATGAGATTGATAGAGTCATAGCAGACCTTTATCCGTAGTTTCTCCGCCTCCTTATAGATTTCACCAACGGCATCAAAGAGATCTGTCCCGGTCTTTATTGTACACAGATGAGTCGCATCGAGCGTATAGAGAAATTCAAGCGTCTCCTTTGCTTTTTCAATATTCTCAGATGCTGCTTTTTCAATGGTGCACACATTTGCCTTGGATGTGTGGATGATATCTGCAATCTGCTGCTGTGTCAGGCCCTGTTTCCGGTACCTGAGCACCTCCCTCTGCCGCCCAGTAAGAAGACCTTGTTTCATTAACTTCAATATTTATTCCAATAACTTAAACTGTTTTCGTTAACCACCCCGGAGACACATCCCCGAAGGAAGGAATTCACAATGTTTATTACTGAACATTCTGATAGTTGAATGTTCTCAAATTTGAGAGGTTTAGTTATGGTAGTTAAAGTTGGAGTTGCAAAACTGGGCAACATCGCAAGCGGTGTTATGGTCGAGCTTCTGCTCGACGAGCGTGCAGACCGTGAGGATATGCAGACATTTATGGCAACAAGCGGAACAAAACTCGAAGTCGAGGATGTCGAGCGTGTTGTCAGTACCCTTATCGCATACAAACCAGACTTCGCAATCGTTGTCTCACCAAATGGTGTCCTCCCCGGCCCCACCGGCGCACGTGAAGCACTGAAAGCAGCAGGCATCCCTGTTGTCGTCATCACTGACGATGTCACCACCAAGAAGGACTGGGCAGAACTCAAGGAGAGCGACTTCGGATACATCATCCAGAAGGCAGACTCCATGATTGGTGCACGCCGTGAATTCCTTGACCCGTCAGAGATGTCTGACTTCAACGGCAACCTGGTAAAAGTTCTCACCGTCACCGGTGCATTCCGCAAGATGCAGATCGCACTTGATGCAGTGATTGACCAGGTCAAGGCAGGCAAAGCAGGCGCAGACCTCGAACTCCCGAAGATCGTCATGACCGCAGACAAGGCAGTCAAAGACGAGTTCACCAACCCATATGCATACGCAAAGGCACGTGGAGCATATGAGATTGCAGCTGCAGTCGCAATGGTCAATGTGAAGGGTTGCTTCATGACCAAGGGATTCGAGAACTACGTTCCAATCGTTGCATCCGCACACGAAATGATGCGCTCCGCAATGCTCCTCTGTGAAGAAGCACGCGAGATTGAGAAGGGCTGTGACGGCGTCGTTCGTATGCCACACAAGAAAGACGGTACAATCGTCTCCAAGACAACCCTCATCTCCAAACCGGAGTAAAACCACATACCCTTTTTTTAACTTAGTTGCCAGAGTTACGCAGGATAAACAACTGCAGGCAGCATTTTGCGTCCAGATAGCTGCCGGATACAAATCACAGGCAAACGCCATATACAAAAACGATCCGGCTGCGGATGATGACAGTTTTTTTGAAAAAACAACAGAGCAGGTGCTGTGCGCGCCCATCCGCCAGTGTCAATACCCCGTCTGTACACTGATTCAGGGCAGATAACCTGCGATATCTTCAGGAAGAGTCAGCACAACGGGTTCCAGGTGCATGCGTTCCATGAACGCAGAGTCGCTCATTGCCGTGACACCGGGATTTATGCGGGCGATAAGAGAGCAGAATGCGCGGAAGCCAGCGTCCGGCCGTCCGGCTGCATCACAGAAGAGTGACATATTAAACGCATAGTGCCCTGCCCTCCGATAGAGAGAGATCACCCGTTCAATCCCTTCTGCAAGAAGACCACACCAGGGTTCGAGCTCGCCTGCACACCGGACCGGAAGGTATGCACGCACCTCCTTTTCACCCAGTGGGACAGCATGGGCAAAGAAGGGCAGTTCATCGCCGAAGAGATGGCGGGGACCACCGATCTCCTCTTCAAGCAGAGATGCCCGGTACATGCTGCCGGTCCTGCGGCAGAAGGCTTCCGACTGTTTAATCGCAATACCGGCATGAAATGTCGGGGATGCATCCACCATTCCCTGCATATGCGGATGCAGCATACTGGCACCGGCCGAGGGCAAATGATTCCAGTTACAGGAAACGTAACCGCCATCACCTAAAAGAGCAGCCACCTGTCCACGGAGAGCATCCTCAATCCGCCCCGCCGCAATCTCTGCCGGATCATGTGCTTCGGTAATAACCGTCACCACATGCTTGTGCGCAAACGGATACAGATTCGGGAAGGTGACACTCTCCCCCACGGTGATACGCGAACCGTCGGGAAAGACCGGTGTCTCAGAATAGATTCGTTCCGGGCAGAACACACACGGGACTTCATCGTTGGAACCTTCAGGCCTGCGCGGAATGTCAATACCGCGATGAATCCGATCAGGCGCAATACGGCACTGCAGACCAGTTAAGAGGTCCCTGCGGTACTGAAACACGCCACTGTCTGAGCCATACCCCTCAACCTGAAATAATTTATTCATCCCATTCACTGCCGGTAAATACAGAGTAACCGATAGAATGTCAAAAGAAAAGAAAATGGTTTGGATATTGATCCGTAGTCTCAGATTAACTTTCCGAGAAGACGGATGGAGTTGGTCATGTTAGGACCAAGTGGAGAACCGAAGATGATCTGGGTGACACCAGATGCAGTAAGGTCTTCGCACTTCTGCTGAACCATGTCAGGGGTACCTGCAATGGTGAATGCGTCGATCTCCGCGTCACTGACGAGGCCGCCGACCGCACCGAAGTCGAAGCGTCCAAGTGCGTCTTTGATCTTGCCGACGTTTGCCTGGTCAAGACCGTGGCGGTCAAGAAGTGCAGGCGGTGAACCTGCTGCGATGAATGCTGCAACGATCTTTGCTGCGTTGCGTGCCTTCTTCTCGCTCTGGTCGATGGACATTGCGGTGTATGCACCAACATCAAACTTCTTGAACTTCTTCTCATCAACTGAATCGCATGCTGCTTTGATTGCCGGGATTGCAAGTTCAAAGTCCTTCGGGTTGGATGCGTTGATCAATGCGCCCTGACCGATTTCTCCGGCAAGGGTGAGCATCTTGGGGCCCTGTGCGCCGATGTAGATAGGGATCTGCTTCTTCTTTGCAGGCAGGGTCACACCGGTAAGCTTTGCACCATCGTAGTCGAAGAATTCCATGTTGCCGGTTTTCTTGACTTCTTCTCCTGCACAGAGGGCTGCAATCTGCTGGACACCCTCTCTCAGGCGTGAAACAGGCTTTGATGCCTCAATTGCAAGTTTCGGAAGGGTGGAAAGGTCACCAGGTCCGATACCAAGAACAGCACGTCCTTCAGAGATCTCGTTTAAGGTGCACATGAAGGAAGCAATTGCTGCCGGGGTGTCGGTAAATGTGTTCATGATACCCGGGCCCATCTTAATGGAGTCCGTTGCCTCTGCGATAGCGGCAAGGGTCGGGTAGCAGTGACGGTTGTTGTAGTGATTCGTAATCCAGGCAAAGTCAATATCTTTCTGCTCTGCAAGTTTACAGTAATTTACCACCTGTTTTACAGTGATATTTCCGGGGACAAATTCGATACCATAACTCATAGGTCTTTCACCTCAACTTCATATAACACATCGAGATTAATATACGTTATCATTTAACTGAAAATATATCGGGCATTTCCCTGCCATCACCCATCAAAACCCGAAATTATGGTTTAAATTCTAACCTGCCCTCTTATATTCCGGCGAATTTGAAACGAGCACCCAGAGATTATATTATTTATACGAACTTATCATACATCAGAGAGATAGAGTACACCGGTACCATTGGGTCTGCATAATAACCCACAGCACTCGGACCTGTGTACCGGATACGGAGAAATAATGAGAATACTTGCAATCGGGCTCGGCGGGGGGGGCACACGGATTGTTGATCTCCTGTATAGCCACGATATAAAAAGCAGAGTGAGGTGCGTCTCAGCGATTGCTGTCGATATAGATGGAAACAGCCTCAGACAGCTCTCAAATATACCGGATAATGCACGAATGCATTTCCCTGCAATCGATCCCACCGTCCATTTCGATGTGACCTCAACCATCAATGTGGAAGAGGTCATGACTCACATCCAGAAGATGGACACCTTTGAAATTGACTCCATCATGATCTTTGCAGGTCTGGGGGGCAGCCTGATAGATGCCATACCGCAACTTGCAACAGAACTGCGCAAATCTTTTATCGAACCCATATTCGGAGTCTGTACACTCCCGATGCACAATGAGGGGAAAAGGCTCTCATCAAAGGCCGCTGATGACATCGAACGGGCAAACAGCGCCCTTGATGCGATGATTCTCTTTGACAACGAAACCTGGCATAAACGCCTGAAGGCCGAGTATAATCAGTATAGTGTTGCGGAGGACACTGCCATCGGCCCATATAAACGCAAGGTATTCCCGGACAATCCACGTGACGTCTATAACATCCTGAATGAGAAGATTGCGCGCCAGATAGGCATTCTTCTCCGTGCGGGTGAATTCAGCGAAACGGGAGTTGAGGCGGCAGAGATCGTCCTTGATGCGGGAGAGGTCTTAAACACCCTGAAAGGGAACGACCTTGTTGCAATCGGGTATGCAACAGAATCCCTGCAGAACTCATTTATCGACCGGTTCAATCAGTGGCGTTCAGAGGCATACTTCTCGGAGACATCCCATAAACGGGCAACACGAATCGTCGCACTCGCCAAACGTGCTGTATATGAGGAGATCTCCATACCCTGTGACATCACCAGCGCAGATAAGGCACTTGTCCTCATCGCAGGACCGTCACAGGAACTGTCCATGAAAGGGTTTCAAACGGTCCGCAAATGGATTGACCGGAGCATCTCAGGTCTGGAGATGCGGTCAGGCGACTATCCGGTGATGGCCACCCGGTTTGTCGGCATCATCATCGTCCTCTCCGGCATTTCAAATATCCCCCGGGTAACCGAGCTCAATGAAATCCGGCGCGAGTATGAATCTGAACAGGAACATGCGGCTGAAGAAGAGATATGCACGCCGCAGCCGGAAGAAGGAACCAGCATAAGGGATGATGAAGCAGTGACATGGCCCCCGGCAACCGTTCAGACGGAGAACGGCACAAGAAAAGAGGAAGAGGAGACAATCCTTGATATCACCGATCTCTTTGAGAATGAGGCAGCTGAATCCGGATTCATTCATGACCGGGAGACAGAAACACCATCTGAAGAAGAGTATAACCCCCGGGATGATGAAGAGGAGTATCCCCTGTATTCCTCATCCGCCGCGAGAAGGGAAACACCACAGGCCGGACCAGATCAGGAGATGGACATGGCAGCAGATGAAGGCAAAATAGTGCCGAATGACGAAGTGCTCACACACGATGGCGTGGCACGCAGTGAGAGACGAAAAGAAGAGAACAGGGACGCGATGATCTCCATCAAAATGAAG
The DNA here is from genome assembly GCF_009914725.1 of Methanogenium sp. MK-MG. GTDB lineage: Archaea > Halobacteriota > Methanomicrobia > Methanomicrobiales > Methanomicrobiaceae > Methanogenium. The sequence continues at coordinate 10,129 of NZ_JAAAWJ010000028.1, read as the reverse complement.
CCGGGAAAAAAAGGCACCGATGACCAGCTCTCAATGCCCGTCCGGAATGAACGAACTGTCGCTGATATGACGCGGATGACAGACGGGGGAGGGCATATGGCACCAAAAGACAGCATCTTCGGTCTCAGGGAGATCCCCTCATCCGATAACAGGGGGCCCCGCGATACAGCACTTGTCGGGGAGAGGATCAGTATCGGCAGACATGACAAACGCCCCAACGATGCTTCTTTTGGCGGTAAAGGTGTCAGCATATCATCTGCCAAAGGACCAAACGATTCCGCCTACATGGGACATTCATTCTCCGTTACGTCTCAACCAAAGGCAAACGACAGTGGACTCATGGGAAATAAGATCTCTGCAAAGTCATCAAAAATACGCCCCAGTGACAGCACACTCACCGGCGATTCGGTGCGCCTGTCACGCGGCCCTCCCAAAACAAAGGAGGCTCTCAATGGGGATGTCAGGATGTCTGCACGGATACCCGCACCAAAAGATGACCTTCTCAGCCGTGCAGAACAGCGGAGGAGCAAGACGCAGGAAGCAGTAAAAGAGCCAGAGAAAGAATCACCCTACAAAAAAGGGACGATCAGCAGCGGCTACGAAAAGAATGAAGAACCGGAAGACGACGACACGACAGACGACCTCTTCTGGATAAAGTAATTACCGGCATGAAACGGCACCATTGCTGTCCTGGTAGCGTCCTTCATACTCCCGCGTTCCTTTTTTTACCTCATGCATGATTATCTGCACCACCCGTTCACCCGCAGAGAGACTGATGTCCTCCGGACCGGTATTCACAAGACAGAGTGTCAGCTGTCCCCGGAAACCTGGATCCACAAACCCGCCGCCGATGAGCACACCGCGCCTGCCGAATGACGATCGGCACATGAGGGTTGCTGCAACATCAACGGGGAGTTCAACTCGTTCAAGGGAGGCGACAAGCGTGCATTCCCCTTTTGAGAGGAGATAGTCTTCTGCTGAACGGAGGTCGTAGGACGCCGGCTGCTGTGATGCTTCGCTGTAAGGCGTTACCACCAGATTGCCTGACGTGATTCGTTCACGGATGTCTGACTCTGAGAGAATCATCGTATAATAGTTGTGACTGTGAAGGGAAAACTGCTGTCACCCGGACAGAAAGAGAGGCTCCAACCCAGAATGGTTATCACCCCGTACCACGAATAAGATGGGTGGATCCATAGGGTAGAGGATATCCTCTTGGGCTTCGAACCCAAGGACGCGGGTTCGATTCCCGCTGGATCCGTTCATTTTTAAGAACCAGTTTTTTAGTAAAAAAGATTATTCCAGGCGGATAAAATTCTGTCCACCCTGACCGATCACGATTGCATACGGTGTCTCAATGACGGAGTCCGGTGCATCCTCTGCCATGGCACGCACCCTGAGTTTATACTCACCCGGCGGGAAATCAGCCACATAGAGCTGGCGGGTATGAGCAAGTTCGCTCACAGGCCCTGTCACCGGTATTTCATCAAAGGTGATCCAGATGCCCTCACCCTCCTTCTGGTAATACAGATACTGGGTGGCCGTGAAGGCACCGGAATAATTCAGGTTCCAGTTTATTGTCAGTTCGTTTTCAATCACATCACCATTCTCTGCTTCAACGCATACGAGGTCGCAGACCTGCAGGCCGCTGAAGTTGAGACCGGTGGCAGTCAGGTTATCCACTGCAGTGATGTAGGTCTTTGGCAGGGTCAGGGAATCGGTGCCATTGTTGAAGATGATGGCCGAACCTTCTCCAAATATATTGATATTGCCTGGCTTCAGCACATTCAGCCTGAATACCGCCTGCCAGGTCTGCCCCAGATGAATGGTGCCAATTTCACTGGAATCAAAGCTGAGGCTCTGGCTCGCGGACCAGTCGTCCGTCTGGTCAAGTGTCAGGGGGCCCATGATATTGGGTGAGCCCTCTGAGCCGGAGACATTCCAGCTCTTCACAAGGGTGGATGCGCCATACTCGTATTCATATTCCAGTATCGGGTCATCGGGATCGTTTACCTGTGTGACATTGTTCAGTTCAAGATTGCTGAACATCACATCCATCTCTGTGTCCACACCGGCCTCAGTCTTCAGATCACCTGCGATGTCGGTATAAATCGCCACGAGTTCATCACCCGTGGGTGCATGATAATACGTTCCACCGGTAGTTTCAGCAAGCGTCCGGAGGGTTGTCACCCCATTGCCTGAAAGCCCATTTCCAAATGCGATTGAGTAGATGGTAACATTATGATTGGCGGCGTAGACGCTCAGATCCTGTTCGAATTCCGATAGGTCAGGATACCTCCAGTAACTGGTAGTCGCTGTCGAATAACTGGTCGCATACTTTTCGTAGTAGTCATACCCTGTGCCACGGGCAAGCGGGTCACCATAATAGTTGTAATCACCGTCTGAGAGCAGGATCACCGCCTGCACCGCATCATCACGCCCGTTTTCAATGATCTCTTTTATTGCAAGATACAGCCCGCCACGCATCGGGGTGCCTGACATCGGGACAAGATCATCAATGGTGCTTTCCACCGCATCCCTGTTTGTTGAGAGCGGAAGGTCCACTGTGGCGTAGTTGGAGTAGGATTTGCCATTGCCGGGATAATGAGCGTTGATATAGGAATTATCATCATATGAAGTAGAGTCCATTCCCGCCCAGTAATCATAGGAGTATGTGAAAATATTTGCCGTGCCTTTTCTTCCAAACGACGTTATCCCGACCGCGTCCCTGTTCTCGGCCATCTCTCCATTAAATGTCTTGAGGGCGCCCATCAAAGAGACCATCCTGTCAGGATTATCTTTTAGCATACTGCCGGACCGGTCCACCGAGAGCATCACGTCAATCGGGTCGGGGTAGAGCGCCCAGCCGTCACCTATCAGCCGGATGGTCACATCCACCGGGTCCCCCACCTCAACGGTTGCCGGGTTGACCTCGGTCTCCACCCGGAGATAGGGGTAGTTCTTCCACTCAAGATCAATCATCCGCGACACTGCACCCCAAGTTGCCAGAATGGTACATGATTCTGATGCGGTCACATTGTAATCCGGGTCAGAACTGTCAGTTTCAAAGGCCCCGGGTGTAAACTGCATCGTGGCAACGCCATCCAGGTTGGTAAGAGCGGTGTCGGCGGCGAGGGAAGGCGGTGCGGTTTGTGATGCAGAATAATTGGCCGGGGGCACCAGGAAGAAACTGACCTCTTCTCCTGCGACCCCGTTTCCATTCTCATCCGTTACCTTCGCAAGGAGATCCGCATGAAATCCGGCTGCCACATCAGCAGACGGCATCGACTGCGGGTTAGCCGTCAGAAGCATATCATCAGGAGAGGTGTTTGTGAAACGGACCACCTGGTCAATGGCAACAGAGACATTTTCCACCGCTTCGGCATGGATGGTGTATGTACCCATCCGGTCGAAGGGACCGAAGGTGAACATGATCTGGCCGTCACTGTTCGTCCGCCGGGTGAACTCATCGCCGATGACATCATCACTGAAGTGCACAGACTGGTTTCCGGACGGATTGCCGTACTGGTCAAACAGGTTGTATGTCAGGTAAAATCTGGATTCACCGTCTGCCGGTACATAGGGCGGGTCACCCGCATTCGGAACAACAGAGACAGCTATTGTATACGGTTCACCATCTGCAAGAGCGGTGATGGTCAGCCATTTGTCATTCAGTGCCAGATCCGGCACAATATGGATCAGGTACTTCGGCCCCGATTCTGTGCCTGCCCTAAATGTCGCAACAACAGAGCCATCTGCCGTGACAGCTACACGCACCGACTCTGCGTCATATCCCGTGCCGTCATAGAACCCTGAACCGGCATAGGATGTGGTTTCGAATGTCACACCCTCCGGCGTGCCGCCGGTTGCACCCTCATAGAGGCTCGTTACCATATTGCCATATGCATCCTCCATCGTCATCGTGACATCCATCGTTTCGTGAAGGGTGACTTCACTGTCAAATGCGATGTTTCGGATCTTCATTGGAGTATTATGGTCAATCGGCTGATACACGGTCCGGTAATAGTCATACCCGATGTCATCGGCGGTGTAATTGATCTGCACCTGTATCGGTGCATCTCCTGCTGTATTCTCTGATGCAGAGAAGACCGTTTCATAGGGCATAACGGTTGCAGGCCATTCCGTGACATCGCCATATGTAGCCTTCTCAACCGAGGTAAACTTCACAAAATGGATCACCGGCGAGTCGTCTCCGGTATAACTGACCCTTATAGTCGAAGAGATGCCGCTGCCCGCAACGAGCCATCCGTTATCATCATGCAAATCTGCAGGATCTCCGTCATCGATGATGAAATCGACAGAGACATCTGTGTCTGTAACCGGATCTGCTGATACCATGAACGGGAGTACACCCACAATAACTCCCAATACCAGCAGAATTCGTAATGAATTCCTCATATATTTTCCCCCCACAATTATACTTTTTCACAAAATACAGCAGGCGTGTCAGACACACGCCACATGCTACAGTAGGGATATGTCGATACGACATATTTAAGTATAGGTGAAAATACCCAAAAAGAAAAAATTGGTATACCCTTGTCAGAGATGCCGGGTTTTCGGGGGGCGTTTACCCCTTCGTTTCAGAGAAACATTTCCGCGTTTCAGGTATATCACTGCCACAACAAGAATAATCCCGACAATAACAACGAAAAATAGAGGATTAAAATCCTTATTCATCTCAATATCAACGGTTATTGCTGTGGCACCCAGAGGAATCTCGCGGGTAACATCAACAGGTGCATACCCCTCCTTCCGGATGGAAATAATGTACACCACATTGCTCTTCAAAGGTGTTGCAAAGGTGCCATCCGCTTTTGTTATACCATAGTATATATCATTGGCAGAAACACGAACCCCGGAGACCGGATTAAAATCGTTGTCATGCACCGTAACCGTAACAACAGTATCTGCACTATCCAGTTCAATGAGGATATCCTGCAGGGAGTCATCGGCCGTCACAGTTTTTGTGACTGTGGTAAAACCGTCCTTTGCCACCTGCACTTCATGCATACCGGCATTAAGGTATACAATGCCCGTCCTTCCATAGTCACTGGTTGTACCGGTATTCTCACCATCAATGAGAGTTGTTGCTCCTCCGACAGGTATCTTATCCGAACCATACACAGAGATTGTCACGGGATAGAGTGTCTTTGAAAGCTCTGCACTGTACACCAGCACATCACTTGCAATATAGACTTCATCCGAATAGGCAAGATATTCATCTGCAGTGATACGGATGGCATGAGTGCGTTCCCGCTCAACAAATGAGGTGACCTTTCCGTCCACACCTGTTTCACCAAAGAAGATACCGTCAATATAGACGTCCGCACCGGAAAGGGCAGACCGGGTATCCTTGTCTTCCACTTCCACGATGAATACATCGTTACGGATCAGGCGGTAGTCAACTGCTTTGGCGGTATTCTCCACCACCACCGTCTTGTAGAGAGGATCATAATTGGTCGCACGGATCTCTACGTTAAATACATCGCCTGCTTTTACGTTAAATCTGGCAACTCCCTCACTCCCCGTGGTGACACTGTTGGCATAATCCCTTCCGGTCACTTTCACCAGCGCATCGGAGACAGGTTCGAGACTGTCGGCATCATATACGGTGACCGTCAGGGTGGTTGCCTGCCGGGACATCTCTGCACGGATACTTGTCTGTGTTTCAGGGAGCAGTGACTGCCACGGAACGTAGCCGGTCTTCTCCAGTCCCAGCCGGAATGATGTGTCCAGACTATGTTCATAGAGATACTGGCCGGCCGAATTCGTCTCCCCCTCATAGAGTCCGTTTACATATATCTTGGCACCTGAAATCGGACTGCTGGTGGTACCATCCACTGCGATGACCGTCAGAACGACGGCCTGCCCGCAACCACAGAGCACACCCAGCAGAAGCAATACAGAAATGCTGCGGTACCAATTCATAAAAGAAAATATCATATTACTATCATTTAGTCCATTCGGTCGATATCAATGGACTCCCGGGGAATTCTGTCAAGGAGCATCCCCTCCACCACTACCGGAAACAGGCGGCGTGCCTCCTCAAGGGCCCGGCTCAGGTGTTCCTCACTCCCCGCATAAATCGTATAGATGGTCTCCCCTTTCCTCACCTGGGTTCCTATCTTCGCATTACAGTAGATACCTGCCCCCTTATCATGCGGTGCACCTGCAGTGCGGGCAACAGTGATCAGACCGGAATTATTGAGGCTGACCACATACCCGGATACCGGAGACGGAATAGCAGCGTGATGTGCCCCGGGAAGAATGTCTGATGAACGAACGTCCGGTTTACCACCCTGCACCGCAATAATTTCACGGAATTTTTCCAGTGCCGCACCGGAGGAGAGCAGAGAACGTGCCACCCCCTCTCCCTCGCCGCGTTGAGCTTTCCCTGCCATCTCAAGCAGGATACCTGCGATTGCCACACTCTTTTCAATGAGCGAGTTGGGAGTGGTTGCCCCTTCAAGAACAGAGAGAGCCTCTGCCACTTCGAGGTTCGGCCCGATGGCACGCCCCACCGGTGAGTCCCCGTAGGTGACAGCGCACTCCACCTGCATGCTCAGGCGGCTGCCTATTTCGATGAAGTCCTGTGCCAGCCGGCGGGCATCCTGCATGTTCGATACCTTGGTGGTGGGGCCGACCGGGATGTCTATCACGACCATCTCCGCCCCGACGGCAAATTTCTTTGCCATGACACTGGCGATCATCTGACCGCGTTCGTCTATCTTGAAGGGATACTCCACCCGGATGATCAGGTCATCGGCCGGTGCGATATTCGTCGACCCGCCCCAGACGATCACTCCACCCACCCGGTTGGTCATCGTCTGCACCTCATCTGCGGTGAAGTTGACCGGGGCAAGGACTTCCATTAAGTCTGCGGTGCCGCCCGCACCGGTGATGGCACGGGAACTGGTCTTGGGAATGGTGAGACCTGCAGCAGCGATGATGGGCACTATAAGGAGCGTAATCTTGTTGCCCGGCACACCTCCGATGGAGTGTTTGTCCACCACCGGGTGGCCGGCAAATTCGATGCGTTCGCCGGTCTCCACCATGGCACGGGTAAGAGACTCCACCTCATCGAGGTCCATGCCATTGATGTAGCTTGCCGTGACAAAGGCGGTGATCTCATTGAGGGAGAGGTTTTCGTTCACCATATCCCTGACAATGGTCATCATCTCCTCGGCGGTGAGACGCCCTTTGTCCATCTTCTTACGAATGAGCCGAATCGATGGTGGGGGTGTCCCCGTATGCACCTCGACTGCATCCCCGTCACTGAGACCCAGATCAGAGCACGTGACATTATAGAGGGAAATAGTACCGGGAGTGAGTAGGGATGTGGTAATGTCAACGACTATGGGGGCAGATTTTCCGGTTTCCCGGTGGATGACACGGAGACGGTCACCGTCAAAGACTCCGAGGCTGCGTGCATCCTCTTCATGGATAAACGCACCACGGCCGGCAATATCGACACGTTGTACTAAAAGCTGCATACAGTTCACCTGGCAGAAGAACGCCTCTGCCACACTAAAGAGAGAATTGCAGGGGCATGTTGATAAGATTACCTGATTGCAGCGGTTATGAACATCCTGCAGCACCGGATGTACTCAGTCAGAGAAACAACAGAGAAGAATGCCACCCGGAATGCGGCTTTTTAAAAAAAAAAGTTGGGTTAATTTAGTCCTTGCGGACAATGAGTGCTGCTACAGCGCCAAGGCCGATGAGAGCAACAAGAACACCAAATCCAGGTGCTGCTGTTTCATCAGGGGTTGGCTCTGCGGTAGGCACTGCAGTAGCTGTTGCGACCGGAGTTGTGTCCGGGGTTGCAGTAGCGACTGGAGTTTCCTCTGCTTTGAGGACATTGAAGGTCTGTGTTGCAGTCTGATCTGCTACAATACCCTGTACCTTTACAATGTACTCGTCAGGAACAAATGCAGATGCATCAACTGTAAATTCCCAGACATTCTCGCTGTCTTTGTCACCTGCGGTAACAAGGACAGTGCCGGACTTTCCGGAGAATCCGCTTGCCTGAGTCTTCTCAGCTGGTCTGAATGAGGAGGAGGACACATCAACAATCAGGCTGTCGCCAACTGCGAGGTTGGTGGTACCGCTGATGGTGAAGGTATCGCCCACATATTTGTCGCCGATTGGACTGATGATGATAATTGGCTCCTGGATCATGAAGGTGAGCTTGTAGTAGGTATCATCAATGTCTGCACTGTTCATTGCATCGACAAGTGCTGTTGCTGCGTTGGATCCCTGGAGACTACCTGGACCTTCGAGGATGAAGACAGGTGGTAAGAGACCACCAACAGCGAGAGTCTTGTCAAGAACCGGACGGACAACAGAGGTCTGACCGGGTGCAGGGTTTCCTGCCTGAGGTGCAAGGTCAAACTGATCGTTGGTCATCGGGTGCTGAACAACAACGAAGTACTGACCGGGTGCAAGGTCTGAGGTGCCTGAGAATTTGTAACTGAAGGCACCGTTGTCCTCAACGGTCTCGGTGGTGTAAGAGACGTAGTTCTTACCGAGAATCCAGATTGCAACACCCTGTGTGGGGTCGCCCTCTGCGTTGCCGGTGATGTACATGTCATCGCCCTTTGCAACGGTTGCTGAGGAAGTGGTTGCTGTAACAAACGGCTGTTTGATGCTAATGGATACAGTTCCGTAGGTTGCGTCGTCCCTGCCCAGATCATTCTGGTTGGTTGCGGTGGTGACTGCATAGATGGTGTATGAACCTGCATCGAGGTTTACGCCTGCTGTGTCCCACTTGTACTCCCAAGTGTCGTCTGTTTCAACATTTTCTCCACTCCATACTGCACCGGAGTCAAGGAGACCGTCGGGGTATGGCCAAACGCCAACTGCGGGTGCGGTGTTAACTCCGTCACGTGGGTCCTCGATTGAGCCGCCCTTGTTGGGTAGATTCGGGCCGGTGATATAGAGCCAGGTGTAGTCACTGTCGGTGTTTGTACCTGAGATGACAATTTCCTGACCAATGTAGTATGAGCTGTCGCCGGATGTGGTAACTGTGATGTCACCAGCTTCGACCTTTACCTTGACGGTGTCATAGGTTGGGTTGTTTGCGACAACTGATACTGGCGGAACTGCAAGTGCATTTCCGGTGAAGTAGTCAGCTCTGATAGTGTAGGTCTGGTCCTTTGTGGTCTCGTCAGTGCCGAAACCGACTGTGCGGCTACCGGAGCTTGCGAGCTTGACCATTGCATAGTAGTCATTTCCACCAGCGATAGATACATCAGCAGCGACTGTCTGTCCTGCACGGAACTGGTAGAGTGCTGCGTTGTCACCTGCAGGAGTGCCTGCGACGAAGACTTTGTCCTGGTTAGGTTTGATGAACGGTGCGGTGTCGGGTGCGGTGACACTGCTGGTTCCCTTTACCCAGAGCACGTAGTACTCGTCAGGCCGTCCGGTGATGGTGACTGCGAAATCGTTGTTGCGGACAACAGTGTCCTTGTTGGACTCGACTTTTACGTCATCTTTGCCGACTTCAAGGGTCTTGACAGCTGACTTGGTGACGCCAGTCACAGTTCCTACGTTGTCCTTTGCACCGTTCAGGTTGACCTGTGCATAGAACGAGTAGACACCAGCCTTGTAGTCAGGCCGGTCAAGTGCCCAGTTCGAGTCAAGTGTAGCACCAAGCTGTGGAACACCAGGCAGGAAGAACTGTGAGGTGGTCGGGGCCAGATTTGTCAGGTCGCTTGTGGTAAGTGCTGTCTCATCGTTGAAGAGTGCAGTGTAAACAGTGCCCTCTTCGTCAACAACAACTACCTTGATGTTGGTGTTGTCTGTACCCGGAGAAAGACGCTGATTAACAACCTGGTAGAGGTTGCTGTCAACACGGAAGGAAATGTACGTACCGTCTTTGACAACACGCTCGTTGGTCATGTCTTCACCAGTGCCAGTATTGTATGCCTTAACATCAATTGCGGACATCTGAACGTTGATAATCACAGTGGCAGTTACAGGTGTAACTGTTCTGTCCACTTCATACCAGTTACCAGTGCGGGTCTGGAACGTTGATGGTGAAATTACTTCACTTCCAGCGGTCTGCGTGGTATAGGTTGCTGATGGTGATGCTGTCATTGGG